>JAUNNV010000109.1 GCA_030531335.1 Bacteroidales bacterium | reverse complement strand
TTTTGTTATGTCTGTTTAGTATAGTAGAATACAAAGATACTAGTTATTCTTTTCGTTTTTAATTGTTTGACTTTGTGTTATCTAATAGAATCCTACCTTGGATACTATGTGCAGTATTTCTTCTGGTTCTTTATTGTTTCTTGAACAGCAGAATAAACAGCAACCATATCTCATCTCATTGTTCCATGTGCCATTGGATCTTCCGGATACTATTTTATACGTTTCCTTGTATTAGAAGCTGTTTTCAAAACAGCTTCTTAGTAGAAGAAATATTCGTATCCGTCAGCATAATTGTATATACCGCATCTTGAGAGGAATGTGGTGCCGTACACAGATTGGAATGAGCTGATACTCATGTTGTCAATCCTTATCTGTTCAAGACCGTCCATAATGCGGTAAGGGATTTCCCTTTTGACGGAAGTGATTGAATAGTGGACATTCGGGAAAATGTAAGGCTTCGGTGTGTAGAAGTAGAATGAAGCCTTGGAAGACTTCTCTTTCTTCGGGATCATTTCCACTGTGACCGTAGATATGACGGGAAGGTCGTCGTATGAAAATGTCCTTGTGTAGCAGTCGTTGTTATCCAAACTGCCCCTGGTTTTCGCAGAGTAAATCCCAACCTCCATATCTGTGTAATCCTCAACTTCAATTCCATTGTATCGCACTGTGTCGGTTTCCACAGTACTATAGTTGTCTGAATATCTAACTACATAATCGAAATACTCGAGGGATGACGAATGGATAGGCACCACCACGGTCATTTCGACCTGCTTGACGGAAGGGATGGGTTCCAAGCCTAAACTGTTGTCGGTCGAAGCCACGTTAATGAATGATGAAGTGAAATCAATCCCGTCGGCCCTGACATTGAGCGCAGCTGCAAGGGAGTTGCCTCTATCCAGAGGGAAGATGGAGGACACGTCCGCTTTGATTGTCACAGCACCTGTGCTCCCGTCAATATCCACAGACGCTGCCTCGAATGTGCTGTAATCGGCAGCCTTTGTTGCAGCCTTGGCAACTATGACCTTGAAGTCCTGTGCCGACAGTCCCTTCACGGCGGCGGCCGGTGTCACGATGCAGTCTATGGTGAGGATGCCTTCTTCAGGGGCTTTGATGCTGCCGTCCGAATACACGGGAACGAAGCTTACGGACTGTATGGCATTCAGATTCTCAAGAGTGTTTTCCTTGTTGCAGGCCGCTGCGACAAACATCAGCACCAGTGCTAAAAATGAGTATATCCTTTTCATGTTGAAAATCGCTATGTTTAGCGAGAACAAAGTTACGGGATTTTTCTTTATGACAAATAAATTTTGCAAGGAATTTTTGGGCTCAGGATATTGTTTATGGGTGCATCCTGCGTTCTCCCACAATCAGGAACAGTTCGTCCTTGAGCTCGTCGGGTAACTCGATGCCTCGGAGTTGTAGGCTTCTGCTCCATCCTGCCACTTCCTCCTCGCGACAGGTCTGCATCACGTCCCTGAACTCCTCGACTTCTGCATATGAATATGAGTCGGAACCACGTCCGCGAAAACGATCCAGTTCCTCGTCGTTGTAATACTCTATGTGACCCCTGCTCACTGCCGTCAGCAGGCTTTCTCGTTCACAGACTTCGTGCTGGCCGCAACACTCGCTATCGACGTGGGTGATTGTAGGGGGTACCTTCTTGTTCTTGTACGACAAGTGCCCTATCAGCATGGCAACCAAGGTGATTGCAACCAAAATGAGAATCAATACCCACATGATGAATTTTGAATTTTGAATTATGACATGCGAAGCGAATAATTAAGAGCTCAGGATAATATATGAGTTAAGAAGCGAATAGTCTTAACTCAAAATTATTTATGTTTGTGACATCGAATCCGATCGTTCTCAGGTTGTCCCAAAAGTGGGGGTACGACTTGTTCACGACTTCTGGATGGGCTATCCTGACGGGCTTGCCGGCGACGGCTCCGATGGCGAATGACATTGCCATGCGGTGGTCTCCATACGTCTCGATGGGTTCGTCCGACCCTTCGCAGCGTTCGCCGTGCCAACATAGCGTGGAGTCGGTTGCCGACACGCGATAGCCCCATTTGGTCAGTTCGGTGCGGAGTGCCGTCAGTCGGTCGGTTTCTTTCAAACGCAGGCCTTGCAGCCCGGAAAACTCAAAATGGATTCCTTTTAGCACACAATAAACCGCCATAGTGGGTACGATGTCGGGGGTGTCAGTAAACTCATGTGCCAACACGTCCCCCTTGTGTCTCATGAGTTCTACAACGATTCTGTCGCCTTGCAAACTGTCGGGCGTGAGATCGGGGAAGCAGAAGTGGAACCGTTTGTTGAGTCCCATCATGGCATACCAGTAAGAGGCTGCGCTCCAGTCGGCTTCCACTGTGTATGACCTGGCTTGATACTTGCCCGGGGACACAAGCAGTCGGTTGGTCGAAGCGAAACGCGCATCCGCGCCAAACGTGCGCATCAGGTGCAATGTCAGCTCGATGTAGGGGCGTGAGACGACTCGGCCAACCAAGTCTATCTGCAATCCTAAAGGAAGGATGGGACCTATCAGGAGCATGGCCGAGACGAACTGTGAGCTGACGTCGCCGCGCATCACCACCTGCCCCCCCATTAGATGGGAACCTCGTATGACGATTCCCCGAGGCTCACCACAAGTGGTGAAATCAATGGATGCGCCCAACTGTCGCAATGCGTCAATCAGGGGAACCATGGGGCGTTCCATCAGCCGTTGGCATCCTGTCAGTCGATGGATGCCTGGGGTTACGGCATAGTAGGCCGTGAGAAACCGAAGGGCCGTTCCAGAGGCCTTCAGGTCTATTTCTTTGTCGTTCGACGAGAGTGCCTTTTGCAACACTTGTGTGTCCTCACACTCAGAAAGATTTGAGACCTCGGCAGGCGTTGCCGTCAGCGCACGAATCATGAGCACGCGGTTGCTGATGCTTTTGGAGGCAGGCAACTGGATGGTGGAAGTGCTCATCAAGCTTCGCTGGGTCATAATTCATAATTATTTATGTCGGGAGAGTAGTTCTTTCTCCATGTCGGTCAGGGTGAATCCCATGTGCTCATTGAGTACCAGCAAATGATACATCAGGTCGGAGGCCTCGTACAGATAGCGTTCCTTGTTGCCATCCACGGCTTCAATGACGGTTTCGACAGCCTCTTCCCCGACTTTCTGTGCCATGCGGTTCACTCCTTTTGAGAACAAATATGTGGTGTAGTGTCCTTCCGGCATTTCCTGATGGCGTTGTTGGATGACTTTCTCCAAGCGACGAATGAAGCCCTCGTGTTCGGGGGTGTCGAAACAACTGGTAGTACCTCTGTGGCAAGCAGGCCCGACGGGTTTTCCCATGAGTAGCAATGTGTCATTGTCGCAGTCGGGATACAGTCCGACAACCTCTATGAAATTGCCGCTTGTCTCGCCCTTCGTCCAGATTGTCTGGCGTTCGCGACTGAAGAATGTGGCTTTCCGGGTGTCGAGGGTACGTTCAAAAGCCTCTTTGTTCATATATGCCACCATCAACACTTTCAGCGTTGCGGCATCCTGCACCACTACCGGCAGCAGGCCTGCGGCGTTCTTCGATAAATCAAAATCTTCGAATCTCATAATCTTACGTTTATATTCAGTTTGTCAAGTTGTCTCTTCAATTCGTTTACTGTGATTTCCCCATAGTGGAAAATGCTTGCCGCCAAGGCCGCATCGGCTTTCCCATGGGTAAGCACCTCGGCAATGTCGGCCACAGAGCCCGCTCCCCCTGATGCGATGATGGGGATGGACAGCACATCGGCCAACTGGGCAAAGGTGTCGCACGGATACCCTTGGCGGGTTCCGTCGTGGTTCATCGAGGTGAACAGAATCTCGCCGGCACCCCTCTCCTGTCCTTCCTTGGCCCAGCCGAACAACTCCTTCTCGGTAAGCTGTCTGCCGCCATGGGTGGTGACATGCCACACACCGTCTGTCTGCTTGGCATCGATGGCCAACACCACAAACTGACTGCCATACTTGCCGGCAATCTCATCGATCAGGCCGGGATTCCTCACTGCCGCACTGTTGACGCTTATCTTGTCGGCTCCGGCATCGAGCAAGCGTGCGGCATCGTCCATACACGAAATGCCTCCACCCACGGTGAAGGGGATGTTGATGTGCCGGGCAATGCGTTCGACCAAAGCCGTGAACGTGTGCCGGCCTTCGTAAGTGGCACTGATGTCGAGATACACCAATTCGTCGGCACCCTGCATCGCATAGTGATGTCCCAACTCCACGGCATCTCCCACATCCTGTAGTCCGACAAAGTTGATGCCCTTGACGGTGCGGCCGTCTTTTACGTCAAGACAAGGGATTATTCGTTTTGCGACCATACTCGTAAGTCTTCCAATGTGATTCTTCTTTCGTAAATGGCTTTCCCGACAATGGCGTGATGCACACCGGCTTGGGCGGCAACCTGCAAGTCGTGCATCGACGACACGCCTCCACTCAGTGTCAGTTCTATGCCGGGGAAGCGTTGCAGGATGGATTGGTACAGCCCGATGTTGGGGCCTTGCAGCATCCCATCGCGGCTGATGTCGGTGCAGATCACCTGACGCAACCCTCGTTGCATGTATTTTTCAATCAGTGTCGGTAGTTCTACCGACGAGTCTTTCTGCCAGCCATGTGTGCTGATCATCCCATTGCGCACATCGGCACCGAGGATGATGCGGTCGGCACCATAGACCGACAGCCACTCCATGCACAGGCTTTCGTCATCGACGGCTATGCTTCCACAAATGACATATCGCGCCCCGGCTTCCAGCACGTTTCGTAGGGAGTCGGTCGATTTCACCCCTCCTCCCCATTCCACATCCAAGGTGGTGGCCGTACAGATCTGTTCCAACACGGCAAGATTCATGGGCCGACGAGCTTTCGCGCCATCCAGATCGACCAGATGCAAGCGTGTAATGCCGCAGTCGGCATACGCTTTGGCCATATCCACCGGGCTGGTGTCATATTCAGTCTTGGCGGCATAGTCGCCTTTCGTGAGTCGGACACAACGTCCGCTCATCAGGTCAATGGCAGGAATCAGTGTCATCATAGTGCAATGAAGTTTTTCAGAATTTGTTCACCGATGCTTCCGCTTTTTTCCGGGTGGAACTGGGTGCCGAAGAAATTGCGGTTGTGCAAGGCAGCCGAGAAAGTCGTTCCGTTGTCGCTAATGGCGATGGACGCGCTGCAAGGCATCGGTGCGTAGGAGTGGACGAAATATACGTATGCGCCTTCCTCGACGTTCGAGAACAAGGGGGGGCGCAGATTCCTGATTTGGTTCCAGCCCATGTGAGGCACCTTGACCTCTGGGCTGGCGACAAACCGTTTCACCCGAGTCGGGAAAATGCCCAAACATTCGGCATTGCCCTCTTCGCTGTGCTCGCACATCAGCTGCATTCCGATGCAAATGCCCAACACAGGTTGGGTGAGCGTGCGTATCAGTTCGCACAAGCCGCGTTCGCGCAGCTTTTGCATGGCACTCGATGCTTCCCCCACTCCTGGCATCACCACGTGGTCGGCTTGGCGTATCAGGTCGGGGTTGTCCGACACGATGTGTTCCACTCCGATGCGTTGCAGGGCGTTGCACACGGAGCGTAGGTTGCCGGTGTCGTAGTCGATGATGGTCGTCATAAGAGTCCTTTGCTGCTTGGAAGTTCATAACTGAATGGGTCGCGTCGCACCGCCATGCACAGTGCGCGTGCGAATGCCTTGAACACGGCTTCGGCCAGATGGTGGTTGTTCTCGCCTGTGGCTTCGATGTGCAGGTTGCAGTTCATGGCTGCCCCCAACGACTTGAAGAAATGCTTGAACATCTCTGTCGGAGTGTCGCCCACATACTCGCGGGTGAAAGGCACGTCCCACTGGAAGTCTATGCGGCCTCCGAAGTCGAGCAACACCAACGCCCTACATTCGTCCATCGGGAGCACGAAGCCATAGCGGCCAATCCCACGTTTATCGCCCAATGCCTTCACGATGGTCTCTCCAAGCACGATGGCGATGTCTTCCATGGTGTGGTGTTCATCCACGTGCAGGTCGCCTTTGGCCTCTACCTGTAGTGCGATTCCTGCATGGTGCACAATCTGGTCGAGCATGTGGTCGAGGAAGTTGAGGCCGGAGTGGATGCAGGATTTCATTTTCCCATCCAAGTCGATTCCGACACGTATGGATGTCTCCCTCGTGGCTCGCGTTGTCTCAGCGACACGTTCCGTGCGGCGCAGATACTCGGCTATTGTTTTCCAATCCGTAGTGGCCAGCACACAATCGGCAGACTGTTCGTCGCTGCCATATAGAATGGCTTTCGCGCCCAGGTTCTTCGCCAACATCACATCCGTCGGCCGGTCGCCAATCACGAAGCTGTTGGTCAGGTCGTAGTCGCCGTTCAGGTATTTGCCAAACATGCCGATACCTGGCTTGCGGTTGGGCGAATGGTCTTCGGGACGTGACGCATCGATAAGTTGGTCGGCAAATTCCACTCCCTCGCCACGAAGCGTCTGGAGCATTTTCCGATGTACCACGTTGAACTGGGCCAACGGATAGGTCGCGGTGCCCAGTCCGTCCTGATTGCTGGCAAGCACCAACTCATAGCCGAGTCGTGCAATGCTGCCCAATGCGCCAATCACACCCGGCATGAACACCAGTTCGTCGAGCGTGTTGACTTGTTCCGTCACGGGTGGTTCCCAAATGATGGTTCCGTCGCGGTCAATAAAGATGGCCTTCTTCATATCTTTCAAGTATTTCAAGCATTTTGTCGTTTTCTTCGGGAGTGCCTATGGTGATGCGTAGGCAATCCTCACACCCCTTGATGTGTGAACGGTCGCGTACGATTACCTGCGCGGCAATCAGCACATCGTACATCGCACGTGCTTCATCGACCTTCACCAACACGAAGTTCGCGTCCGATGGATACACCTTCCTCACCGACTTGAACGATTGCAGCAGGGGGACGATGCGTGTACGCTCTTGTCGCACCAATGCCACTTCTGCATCCACATCGCGTTGCAACAGCCGCTTCGCACACTCCATTCCCGCGAGGTTGATGTTGTAGGGGTATTTCACCTTGGCAAATACCGACATGATTTCGCTGTGGGCAAAAGCCAGTCCCAGGCGCAGGGCCGCCATGCCGTAGGCTTTCGAAAGTGTTTGCAGCACTATCAGGTTGGGATGTTGGGGTAGGATGGTGAGCAGGCTCTCATGGTCGGAAAAGTCGATGTAGGCCTCATCGACCACCACCACACCTTGAAACTCGTTCAGGAGTCTTTCAATCTGTGCTTGGGGGAAACTGTTCCCGGATGGATTGTTGGGCGAACACAGGAACATCAGTTTGCTGTTCTTGTCGGCACACTGCAGCAGGGCCTCCACAGGGAGCGAGAAGTCCTCGTTTAGTTGTACCTCACGCACTTCCACGTCGTTGATGTCGGCCGATACGCGATACATGCCATACGATGGGGCAATGGCTATGACATTGTCTTTGCCTGGCACACAGAAAATTCGGAAGCACAAGTCGATGGCCTCATCGCTGCCGTTGCCCACAAAAATATTCTCCACGGCCACTCCCTTGCGTGCCGCCACCAGTTGCTTCAGCTCTTTCTGCCGTGGGTCGGGGTAGCGGTTGTAGCCGTTGTCGAAGGGATTCTCGTTGGCATCGAGAAAAACACCGATACGACCCTTGTACTCATCGCGTGCCGTGGAGTAGGGGGTGAGCTTTCGAATGTTGGGACGAACCAGCTCCATGATTCGTGCAATGTCTTTGGCTTTGTCCATTGCTATTATGAATTTTGAATTAAGAATTATGAACTCAGGATAATTAAGAATTATGAATTATGACCTGCACTCCCCAAAATTCGCGAAGCGA
>JAUNNV010000221.1 GCA_030531335.1 Bacteroidales bacterium | reverse complement strand
TTTCAGCCGGAAAGATTTCATAAAAGATTAATTGGAACATTTCAAAACAGCTTCTCAATGACATCATAGTTTGTTCTCGTCGGCAAAACTGTAGTAGTTTCCATCGGCAAGGATGATGTGGTCGATGAGCCGGATGTTCATGACCTCGGCAGCCTGACGTAGCCGCGTTGTAAGCCGGATGTCCTCGCTGCTGGGTCGGACATTGCCCGAAGGATGGTTGTGGCAGAGCGCAATGGCTGTGGCCTTTTGCAACAACGCCTCACGCAGCACAAGCCGCACATCCACAGCCGCCAGCGTCAGACCTCCCACACTGACCCTCACGTGCTGCAACACCCGATGGGCATTGTTGAGCAACAACACGTAACATTCCTCCACCGCAAGGTCGCACATCAACGGATGGAAATAGTCGTAGATGTCTGTCGAGCAAGTCATGCAGTTGGTTTCGAAAGGTGTCTCCTCCTTCCGTCGCCTACCCAGCTCCAAGGCTGCGGCTATGGTCACCGCCTTGGCCTTCCCTATGCCTTTGTAGGTACAAAGCTCGTCGATGCTGGTCTTTCCAAGCTGTCCGAGATTGTTGTGATAGCGTTCGAGAATGGTGCGCATCAACTCCACCGCCGACTGCTCGGCATTGCCAGAACCTATCAGTATGCCAAGAAGTTCGGCATTCGAAAGTGCCGACGCTCCATGTCTCAACATCTTCTCGCGCGGGCGATCCTCGGGTGCCCACTGGGTGATAGCTAATCTTCCCATCATAAAAAAGGACGCTGCAAGAGCGTCCTGTGGTTTTTCGTTGTGCGTATCAGGCCTTCACACGTCCCACGTATGATCCATCGCGTGTGTCAACCTCAATCACTTCACCCTCGTTGATGAACAGGGGCACCTTCACCTCTGCACCACATTCAAGAGTTGCGGGTTTGAGTGTGTTGGTGGCGGTGTCGCCCTTCAGGCCAGGTTCGGTATAGACTATCTTGCCCTGCACCTTCACTGGCAGTTCACCATAGAGCACAGTATCTGTCGAAGCATCGGAAACCACGTCAATCACCATTCCTTCAGTAAGGAAAGCAACACCTGTAATCTGCTCCTTAGGAATAGGAATCTGGTCGAAGGTCTCCTGGTTCATGAATAAATAGTCATCGCCTTCCTGATAAAGGTATTGGTACGGACGGCGTTCCACACGCACGTCTTCCAGTTTCTCACCAATATTGAAACGACGTTCCAAAACGTAGCCATCAACCACGTCCTTCAGTTTGGTGCGCATGAATGTGTTACCCTTGCCTGGCTTTACATGCAGGAAGTCGATGCAAAAATACAATTTTCCATCCATACGGATAGCCGTGCCGATTTTAATGTCTTGTGCATTAATCATACTGTCAATCTTTTAATAAATTATTTTGCAGGGCAAAGATAAACATTTATTCTATATTTCCACTAACGAAAGAATAAAAAATCAAAAAAACAATCTCTCACGTGTCGCCTGCGCCAACATCCACTTTGGATGTAGTCTGGACTTGCGAGGGGAAAGAACGGATGAAATCCGGCACAAACAGCAATGGCGCATGTTGGCGACACGAGACGAATATAAACGAAATGAGCCGGCATGTGATTGCGATTGGGTGCGGAAGGCTGTCGTTTCATGGCTTGAAACGATGGTTTCATGGCTTG
>JAUNNV010000220.1 GCA_030531335.1 Bacteroidales bacterium | reverse complement strand
CCCGAAGAATTACAAGCAGGTCTGTAAAGTGATGGGCATCAAGGACCAGGCGGGGAAAGATGTGGTATATAATTTGCTCATCGACTTGAAAGACAAAGGTTTGCTCTCGGAAGAACGGCCTTATAGCTATGTGATGAGTGCTGCGGGCTTGGCGCAATTTGGCCCGAAAAAGCAATATGTTGAAGGCACTGTTGAGATGAAATCGACGGGCAAGGCTTATGTGATTCTCGACGATGAAGATGGTGAAGACATTTTCATTGCCTCGAACAATACGGGCAAGGCTTTGCATGGCGACCGCGTGCGTGTGGCGATGTTCCCCAAGCGCGGCAGCAAGAAGCCGGAAGGTGAAATCGTTGAGGTCTTGGAACGCCGTCATGTCGATTTCGTGGGTGTGCTGAACATTACGCGAGGCTATGTGTTTGTCCGCCCTGATGTGGAGTATATGCCTGTGGATATCTTCATCCCGAAGGGCGAGTTGCATGGTGCCAAAGACGGGCAGAAGGTGATCACTCATTTGGTGGATTGGCCTGACGGTTCGGGCAATCCGTTTGGCGAAATCACGCGCGTGTTGGGCAACCCTGGCGAGAACGATGTGGAGATGGAATCCATCCTTGCTGCACATGAATATCCGATTGATTTTCCGGAAAATGTGGAAAAAGAAGCTGCAAAGATTCCTGTCAGGATTAAGGCAGATGAGATAAAGAAACGTCGCGATTTCCGAGAGGTGTTCACCATCACCATCGACCCGGCTGATGCCAAGGACTTTGACGATGCCATCTCGTTGCGCAAGTTAGACAACGGCCATTGGGAAGTGGGTGTCCACATCGCTGATGTGTCGTATTATGTCCGACCAGGTTCGGCCATCGACCAAGAGGCTCTCAGTCGTGGAACCTCGGTTTATCTTGTTGACCGCACCATCCCGATGCTGCCCGAAAAGCTGTGCAACAATGTGTGTTCGTTGCGCCCCGACGAGGAAAAGCTGACATTCTCGGTAGTCGTCGAAATGGACGACGATGCCAACATTTTCAACCGTTGGATTGGCAAGACCATCATCAAGTCGTGCCGCCGCTACACTTACGAAGAGGTGCAAGCCATGATTGAAGGAGGCGAAGGCGACTATAAAGATGAGATATTGGTATTCAATAGTTTGGCGACCAAGTTGCGCGAAAAGCGCATGGAGGCTGGCAGCATTAATTTCCACACGGAAGAGGTGAAGTTTATCCTCGACGAGAACAAGAAACCTATTGATACTTACGTGCGCGAGCAAAACGAATCGCACGAACTGATTGAGGATTTCATGCTGATGGCCAACCGCACTGTCGCTGAGACTTTCGGGAAGCCTGACAGCAAATGGAAGAACTATACCTTTGTGTATCGTGTCCACGACGAGCCGAATCCCGAAAAGCTGAACAAGTTCATGCTGCTCATCTCGCGTCTGGGCTACACGATGGACATCAGTTCGCGCAGCAAGCTGGTGTCGTCCTACAACAAGCTGTTTGCCGATGTGGAAGGCAAGGGCGAGAAGAACCTCATCGAATCGGTGGCGGTGCGCACTATGGCCAAGGCCATTTACACTACCGACAACATCGGTCACTATGGTTTGGCCTTCGATTACTATACACACTTCACTTCTCCTATCCGTCGTTATCCTGATACGATGGTTCAC
>JAUNNV010000108.1 GCA_030531335.1 Bacteroidales bacterium | reverse complement strand
GATTTGCCTTTGCAGACCGTCACAAACAAGGCTACGGGAAGAAGCGAGCGTTTCGAAATCAATGCCTACAAGAAGCATTGCCTGATGAACGGACAGGATGACATAGATTTCTTGATTGAGAACAAACAAAAGATAGAGGAATATGAAGCTAAGAATCGCGGTTTTGCCTGGTGACGGCATCGGGCCTGAGATTTCTGCCGTAGGGGTGGATGTGATGAACGCAGTATGCCGGAAGTTCGGGCATGAGGTGAGTTACGACTATGCCATTTGTGGGGCCGACGCGATTGACAAGGTGGGCGACCCATTCCCTGAGGACACTTTCCAAACGTGTATGGCCGCCGATGCGGTGTTGTTCTCGGCCGTGGGCGATCCGAAGTTCGACAACAATCCCACAGCCAAGGTACGCCCCGAACAGGGCTTGCTGGCCATGCGCAAGAAACTGGGGCTGTATGCCAACATCCGTCCGGTGCAGACATTCAAATGCCTGCTCCACAAGTCGCCGCTGCGGCGCGAGTTGGTGGAGGATGCCGATTTCATTTGCATCCGCGAGTTGACGGGGGGTATGTACTTTGGCGAGAAATACCAAGACAATGACAAGGCTTTCGACACGAACTACTACACGCGCCCTGAGATTGAACGCATTCTGAAGGTGGGGTATGAGTATGCAATGAAACGTGGCAAACATCTTACGGTAGTGGATAAGGCCAATGTGTTGGCATCAAGCCGCCTTTGGCGTCAGATTGCCCAGGAAATGGCTCCTCGTTGGCCGGAAGTGACCACCGATTACATGTATGTCGATAATGCGGCTATGCGTATGATACAGGAACCGAAGTTCTTCGATGTGATGGTGACCGAGAATACATTTGGCGACATTCTCACTGATGAGGGTTCATGCATCAGCGGCTCCATGGGTTTGCTCCCGTCGGCCAGCGTGGGTGAGCACACACCAGTGTTCGAACCTATCCACGGCTCGTGGCCTCAGGCCAAGGGACTGGATATCGCCAATCCTTTGGCACAGATTCTGAGTGTCGCCATGCTGTTCGAGTATTTCGGATTGCAAGCCGAGGGATCGTTGGTCAGGGACGCAGTCGATGCCTCACTCGACGCGAATGTCCGTACGCCGGAAATCCAGATAGAAGGGGGAGCAAAGTTCGGCACCAAGGCTGTGGGGCAGTGGATTGTCGATTTCATCAAGTCCTGACGTGTTTCCCACGTCATATTAAATCACCCATGACAGTGTAAGCCTAACGCTTCCGCAATCTGGCTTTTGTGTGCGCTTCCTTACGAAGCGTGGCCGTAGGTGGTGTGCGTCCTTCCCTTAATGTTCAGGGGAATTGTAGCTGGGTCATTCAAACTGTAACACCTTGGCCGGATGGATGTGGGCAATGAGCCCTGAGGGAACAACAAGCATGAGGATGGAAACCACCAATGTGCCGATGTTGAGCGAAAGCCAAGGAATGAAGCCAAGTTCGATTGGAACGGCATTGACATAGTAGGTGGCGGGGTCGAGGGTGAACGGTTGCCAGCATTGTTGGACAAAGCACACGACCAAACCGCAAACGTTTCCCCACAGCATCCCTTTGCAGACTATCAGGGTGGCAAAATGCAGGAATATGCTGCGTATGGCGACATTGTTCGCCCCCAAAGCTTTCAACGTGGCAATCATGGCGATTCGCTCCAATATCAAGATGAGCAAACCGGCTATGACTGTGAACCCTGCCACACCCATCATCAAGACCAAAATAATCCATACATTCATGTCGAGAAGCCGCAGCCAGGCAAACACCTCCGGAACCGCCTCCTCGATGGTGCAGACATAATAATCGGAATCCAGTCCGAAAGCCAGCGACAACTCGTTGCGCATACGGTCCGATTCCTCGAAATGTTCAGCCGCGATTTCCATGCCGCTCACCTGTTGCCCGTCCCAATGGTTGAGTCGTCGCACCGTGTAAAGGTCGGTAAGGAGAAACAGTTCGTCGTACATCGTGAGGTGGGTTTCATAAATGCCCACTATCGTGAATTGGCGTGCCCTCATGTCGGATTCATCGACATAGTAGGTCCTGATTTTGTCGCCTACAGCCAAATGGAGCTTTCGAGCAAACGTGTTGCTGACAACCACTTTGTTGGAAGCCACGGAGTCGGAAAACTGAGGTATGCAACCATCGACGAGGTGTCGCTGAAGAAACCGTGTGTCGTAATCACTGCCAATACCTTTCAGCACCATGCCAAGAAAATCGTTGTCGGTCTTTATCATCCCCGGTTTAGTGGCATAGCATTGTGTGTGTGCCACCCCCTTCACCTGTCTGACAAGACGGATGACAGAGTCGGACACATGAATGGGAGTCGCGTCGATTGGATTCTGTTGATGCAGGTTCCTGACGGTCAGCTCGGCTGTTACACCAATCATTTTATCCCTGACTTGATGTTGGAACCCCATGGCGACAGCCACCGAAAGCATCATCACAGCCAAACCCATGGCAATGCCTGCCTGCGCGATGCGGATAGCTGGTCGCGACACTCTCCGATTGGAGTCGCTACTGCTATAGAGACGGTGTGCGATGTGAAGTTTCCAGTTCATGAAAGGTTGTACTTATTTGTTGACACGACGGCCTTTCATGAAATAATACATATCTATCAACGGCATCAGCACATTCCAACAGGGTATCTGTAGGATACCAACATGAACATTCAAAACCTTGGAATTGATTTTCAACACGACAGACTGCACGACCCAATGAGCCACCAACAATGAGGCTGAAACGATGCACATGGTGTTGTCGTGGAGATTTATTCCCCACACGATCCCTGCGATGGCCAAGCATGAGAGCAGAAGCCGACTGACGACTTCGCAACACAAGAATGTTTTTCCAAAGCCCTTCAACCTGCGGTCGCTTTGGGCGCGGTATATCCTTTCGTTGTGCCACGTTGACTTGTATCTGGGAATGTCGATGCAGACAAAGCTGGAGGGACTGATTTCGATGCATGTATTGCTCGGTGTGGCTATCTCATTGACTAAGATGTTGTCCTCGCCACGTTCGATGTGGAGTTGGTGGTTGAATCCACCATTTACGAGGAATTGATGCTTGTGGTAAGCCATGTTGTGTCCGAAGGCGGAATATGGCCGGTGCATGGCAGCCAAGCCCAACAAGCAAAGCTGCTTGAAAAACATGTCGAACTGTACAAACATCTGCCAGATTCGAGAGGAACCCACATATTGGGCCGAGCCAAGCACAACGCTTGTCTCGTTGGTGAAATTACGTGCCATCCGTCGAAGCCATTGGTCGCTTGCCGGAGCACACGAAGGTGTCGTGAACACCAGCCAGTCGTTGTGGCTGGCCTTTATGCCTATGCTGACACCCAGTTTTCTGTGGCTAAGTTGCTTGCGTTGGTCGGGTACAAACGTGTGGTAGAGGTTGGGATATTGCAACTGTAGGTCACAAAGCAACACATCGGTTTCGTACGACGATTGGTCATAGACCACAATGACCTCGAATTGTGGATAGTCTTGCTGCAACACCAACGGCAGATTCTTCTCCAACTTCTCGAACAAGTCATCGGCCACGATGATTACCGAAATCGGCGGCAGGCAGTCTGATGCACCTTCCGAATGTTGATGTGCCCTCTTCTTGTGTCTTGGGAGAATGGTGAAGAAAATCAGGCAATACGCCATTTGGACAAGAAACAAGAAGCAAAGAGTCAATGGAAGAACCTGCACGTTCATAAGCAATAAGATATGATTCGGTTAGAAGTGGAATTCATCCGACAGGTGACTCATCGGCAATGACCTACAGTTGTAACACGAAGCCATGGTCTCTCCATAGGCTCCGGCAGAACGGATGACAAGGAAGTCGCCCCGATGCGTCTTGTTGAGCTCCGTGGCCTTTTGAAACACATCGCTCGACTCGCAGATGGGACCCACCACATCGTAAGTCTGTTTTTCCTCATCGGAACTGATGTTTTCGATTTTATGATAGGCTTGATAGAAGGCCGGTCGGATGAGGTCGGAGAATCCTGCATCGAGAATGGCAAACTGCTTGAAGGAACCCTGCTTGACGAAGGTGACACGGCTGACAAGGCTACCACATTGAGCCACCACCGCACGTCCGAGCTCGAAATGGAGTGTCTGGTGAGGTTGGAGCTTCAGGTGGTTGTGAAACACGTTGAAGTAGTTGTCAAGGTCGGGGATAGGCTTGCGGTTGGGGTGTCGGTACTCCACTCCCAATCCTCCTCCCACATTGATGCTCTCGACAATAGTTTTCCTGTTGGCCAAATGGCCTTGCAGATCGTTGATGCGATTGCAAAGCGACACGAAGTCAGACATGTCAAGTATTTGTGAACCGATATGGAAATGAAGCCCCACAAACCTGACATGGGAAAGGCCTTCGGCCAAGGCCACGACCCAATCCAAATCTTCCATGGCAATGCCAAACTTGTTCTCGGCCAGTCCAGTCGTGATGTTGGCGTGGGTATGCGCTCCCACGTTTGGATTGATGCGGAAGGCCACGCGGGCCGTGGTGGAAAGCCGTGCGGCCAACTGGTCGATGACTTCCAACTCAGGAATGGATTCCACGTTGAAGCAACCGATGTTGTTGCGCAGTCCCAAAAGTATTTCCTTGTCGGTTTTCCCAACACCGGCAAACACGATGCTTTCCGGAGGAAATCCAGCCTCCAAGGCAGCCTGTATCTCCCCTCCACTCACGCAGTCGGCTCCCAGCCCGTATGAACTGATGATACGCAACAGCTTGGAATTGGCATTGGCCTTTATGGCATAATGCACTCTATAGTTCCCATTGCACCTTGTCTGGTTGGCAATGGCGGCAAGTGTCTTGCGCAGAACAGCTGTGTCGTAATAGTAAAAAGGTGTTTCAAGCTGTCTGAACGACTCTATCGGAAAGGAACCTTTCATGAAAACAAGGATTCACTAAGTGATTGTAAGGCACGTTTCTTGTCGGATTCCTTAATCAGGAAACTGATGTTGTAATTGCTTCCTCCATACGAGATCATGCGGATGGGAATGTCGCACATCGCATCGATGGCCTTTGCCTCGAACCCGATGTTCTCCCATTCCATGTCGCCGACAACACACACGATGCACATGTCGTTATCGACACTCACGGTGCCATATTGTTTCAAGTCGGTCAGGATTTCGTTGAGATGACGAGTATTGTCGATGGTCACCGACACACCCACCTCAGAGGTGCAAATCATGTCGATGGATGTTTGGTAGCTTTCAAATATCTCGAACACCTTGCGCAGGAATCCGTATGCCAGCAACATCCTGCCGCTCTTGATTTTGATGGCGGTGATGTTGTCCTTAGCGGCGACAGCCTTGATATGGGCGGAGTCGGTTGTCGGAATGTTGGAAATGGTGGTTCCTTCGGCCGATGGAACCATGGTGTTGAGCAGTCGGACTGGGATGTTGGCGAACTTTGCAGGCTGGATGCAGGTAGGGTGCAGGATTTTTGCTCCGAAATAAGCCAATTCTGCGGCCTCCTCGAAAAGCAGGTGGCGTACGGGGGTGGTTTTTTCGACAATGCGAGGGTCGTTGTTGTGCATCCCGTCGATGTCGGTCCAAATCTGGATTTCCTCTGCCTGTATTGCCGCACCGATGAGCGAAGCCGAGTAGTCTGAACCGCCTCGTTGCAGGTTGTCCACTTCGCCAAAGGCGTTACGGCAAATGAATCCCTGGGTTATGTATAGGTCGGCATCGGGGTGCAATGCCAACTGTGCCTGCAACTTTTCCCTGATGTATTCAAGGTCGGGTTCTCCATCCTTGTCGGTGCGCATGAATTCAAGTGCAGGCAGCAACACTACGTCCACTCCTTGTTCCTTGAGGTAATTGGTCATCATGTTGGTCGAAATGAGTTCGCCCTGCGCCAATATTACCTTTTCCTCGGACGGGGTGAACACATCCTTGGTAAACGATGACAGGTAGCTGAATTGCCCATGCAAGAAGCGACGGGTTTCGGCACGATACTCATCGGTGGCATACAATTCGCACACATGCCTTTCGTACTTGGTAGCCAATTGATTGATGACATCGTTGGCACCTTCTGGATTCTTCTTGTAAAGATAGTCCGTAATCTCGACCAGCGTGTTGGTAGTGCCCGACATGGCCGACAGCACCACAATCTTCGGAGGACCATCGCTGATGAGCGCGGCAACTTGTTTCATCCGTTGTGCCGAGCCGACAGAGGTGCCTCCGAACTTCAAGACTTTCATTGTCGTATTTCCTTTATATTGTTGTTCTCAAAACGGAACACACGTCCCGGATAATCTTCCAGATAACTCAGTTTGTGTGTGGTCATGATGATGGTCGCTCCCAACTTGCAGATTTGGCGCAACACGGTGATGATTTCATTGCCCGTTTCCTCATCGAGGTTGCCTGTCGGCTCATCGGCCAGTATCAACTTGGGCTCGTTGAGTATGGCGCGTGCAATTGCCATCCGCTGCTGCTCACCGCCAGATAGTTCGTGGGGCATTTTATGCTTGTAGGCTTTCATGTCCACCAAAGCAAGCACATCGTCGATGCGTTCCTCTATGAGTTGTGGGTCTTTCCAACCTGTCGATTTCAATACGAACCTAAGGTTCCGATACACACTACGGTCGGTAAGGAGCTGGAAATCCTGAAACACGATACCCAACTTGCGCCGCAACTCCGGTATTCTCTTTAAGGGAAGGCGGGTGAGGTCATAATCCAACACTTGGGCCGCTCCACCCACAATGTCGGCTTCGCAATACATCGACTTCATGAAAGTGGATTTGCCTGTCCCTACCTTGCCAATGAAATAGACAAAGTCGCCCGGCATGATTTCCATCGACACGTTTTTCAGAATCACATTATCCTGATGGCAAACAGTGACATCGTCATATTTTATGATTGCTTCCATATCGGTTGCAAAAGTACATAAAATGCTTTGTAAAAGAAAATATTTTTGTATTTTTCGGGAAAAGATTTGTACGATTGGAAAAAAGAACATATCTTTGCACCCGCAATTCGGAAGAAGCGTCTTTTTGGTGTGTTAGTTCAGCAGGTTAGAATGCCGCCCTGTCACGGCGGAGGTCATGGGTTCGAGTCCCATACACACCGCAAGCATGAGAATGCCGAAAACGACATTGTGGATTGGTGTGTTAGTTCAGCAGGTTAGAATGCCGCCCTGTCACGGCGGAGGTCATGGGTTCGAGTCCCATACACACCGCTTCGGCTAAGGCCGGACACGAGGTAGATCCGCTAGCTCAGCAGGTAGAGCACATCCCTTTTAAGGATGGGGTCTTGGGTTCGAGCCCCAAGCGGATCACCCCCAGCCCATCCGAGAACGGCAGTTTGAGGCATATAACAGTGGGCAGAGTCGCTATCGCGACTCCACCTAAGCCAATCTAAGGGCATATAAGTTTTCATCTTAAAATTTCAATTTATGTTGAACAATACGCCATATCGGCTATTTTAAGCCGATATGGCGTATTGTTCTCTGAGTTTTTCAAACTTTTGTACTAAGAAATTATAATTCATTGAAAATAAATCACAAAACTCTTGCATAGTCCGATATCTATTAGTACATTTGTGCAAATAAATACAGCGGCAATGAGAACAGGCAGACCGGTCAAGGCAGACACCATCTACAAGATGCAGATTCACGTCAACGGAACCCACAGGTACGCTTCCACCCAACCGTTCACCGTCGGTGAGGATGGGAAGAAACGCTATACCCACAAGCACTGAGGTACGCTGGACCAGAACCTTCGCTTCCACCCCAATACGACTTATCTGTATGCTTCCATTGAGGAACGCAGCAAGCTTATCTTCCCGAAGGAGTGGGACCTGTCCGAGTTGGAGAACCTTGAGAGCAACCGCAAGCGCGGGCGTGTCGCATACGAGGCCGATGATGTGGACAGGATGTACGGCGCCACCTGGCTTCTCGACCGGGTCGCCGCCGTAAACAAGCTGATTGCAGACAAGAAGCCTGTCGCCAATCAGGACGATGCCAGGAAACACTTCAATATACTAAAGCTCACGTTCAATGATGATAACACCATAGCCTCTTTTGAGGAGAATGCAGAAAAGAAAGCCTCGATGC
>JAUNNV010000219.1 GCA_030531335.1 Bacteroidales bacterium | reverse complement strand
GACTAAGAATTAAGAGTATTAGCTTAGGCTAGAGTTCTCGGACAGCCTCCCCCATAACACATAGAGGCTCTACATCTTTCGTAACGACAGCTCCTGAGGCAATCACCGCTCCTCTACCTATTTTTACACCAGGAAGGACGATGGCCCTTGAGCAAATCCATGCGTAATCGGCTATTTCCGTTTTACCCCCAACGACATGAAAATCCAATGAGTTCATATCATGATGGAGCGACCACACAATAGCGTCGCAGGCTATTGTGACATTTTTCCCAATATGAAGTCCCTTTCGCGCATCAAGCAGCACACCGGGACCTATGCTTGTTCCTCTCTCTATGACAAGCCCTTTGGGATTGCGGACAGAAACACTCCTGAACATTGAAACGCGATTGTCTATTGTCGCACCCTGCTTCCGCAACAAAAACAATCTGATATGCCGTGATGGAATTGATTGTATCAAACCCATTTTAAGGTATGGCATTGTTTCCTTCCACTTGTAATACGACCTTCTTGTCATTTGTGTCTTTCCCTGTACCATTCAAATTCACGTCTCAGGTATTCCTTTTCCCGTTTCGCATCCCACACACGCGAGTAATCACTTTTCAGCAGTTTGGCTGGCATCCCTCCAATCAAGGAGTAAGGAGGCAGATCGGAATAATTTTTAGCAACCAACGAGTTCGAGGCAACAGTTGTATGGTCTGGCAGCACTGTTCCCTTGCTTATGGTAGTCCTGTTGCCTATCCAACAATAACCGCCAATCCTTATAGGGCATGAAATCGGCGTATATTGAGGATTGGTTACACATTCCGTTGGATGGAAATTTGTGTCAAAGATTTGCGTCTCATGAGCGATGCGTGAATTGCAGCCAATAGTAACGGAATTATGAGCCTTAATTCTAACTCTTGGACCGATTAGAACTTTATCACTTATGAACATATTCCCATGGATCCAAATCGAAGTTCCTCTTCTGACCGTCACATTGCCATCAAAAGTCAAAGTGCCCTCCACATGAAGATAAGTCTTTTCGCATTGATAATCAAAGTCCATTAGAGATTCACCAAAAATCACATGCCTATTGTGGGCGATGAACGAATCAGTCAAAATGATTTTGCCTCGTCCACGTGTTTCAGCGTATGCGCTTTTGTAGAAAACAATGGGCAAACGCTTGGCAATCTTCCAAGGGAAGTGCCTCAAGTTGAAATACCAAGAATAAAAATATCTGCACCCCTGCTTTATGAAAAGCAGATGCTCATGAAGCAGACCCCTTTTGTACCTTTTGTATATTGAATCCATAATTGTTTATTTGAGTACCTCCATCAATGTCCTGACATATTTTCCCACACATTTCTCCTTGTCCAGTTCTGTAAGCAGGTAGTCTTTGCCGAGTTTGCCTTTTTCCGCCAAACAAGGGTCTGCCATAAGGTTGCGAATGGCTTGAATCAGTTCCTCCTTGCTGCCGGCATCGGCTACCACTCCGCAGCCGACCGACTCGATCAGGGACGCCAATCCGCTGTTTCGGTCGAACGATGCCAGTACAGGCCGCTCGGCAGCCATTATATTCCAGGTCTTGCTCGGAACCGCTGCTCCGCCAACCCCAGGCTTGCAAATGATCAGTCCGACATCGCCGAGACTGAAGGCGTACGCCATGTCTTTGTACGGCAGGAAAGGAAGTACAAAGACATTG
>JAUNNV010000107.1 GCA_030531335.1 Bacteroidales bacterium | reverse complement strand
TGAAATGGTCGTTTCATGCCATGAGACCGTCGTTTCATGCCATGAAACGAAGAAGAGACCGAAGTAACAAAATGATGTGATGCCGAGGAAAAATGAATATGACCAAGGGAAACAACATACTGTCATTACAAGGCCATCCGATGTAGAAAGCCAGTACAAAAAACAATCTCCAAGTAGAAAAAGACACCCATTGAGCCTTGAATCAAAATAAAACATCTATATTTGCACAAAATATAAGGTATGAACAACATTAAAATATTAGTGTCATGAAGAGAATATTGCTTTTGGGAATATCCTTTTGGGTCTTCTTAGTGTGTGCGACGGCTCAGAATGCCCTGTCGTTGGCCGACATCAACATCCGCGACCCGTTTATCTATGCCGATGAGACCACACAGACGTACTACATGTATAGTTCCGTCACTTCGAAGGTGTCGTCGTGCGGTGGCTCACGTGGTGGCGTGATGGTCTATAAGAGCAAGGACTTGAAGTCGTGGAACTCCCCCACCGAGGTGATGGTGCTGCCTGAAGACAATTGGATAACGGGCAAGATATGGGCTCCTGAAATGCACTGTTACAAGGGAAAGTACTATCTGTTTGCCACAGTCAACACGGATTTGATTTGGAAAGGAGGCCTGAACGGCGGCTGTTCCTATACTTGGCGTGGAACACAGATCTTCTGGTCGGACAGTCCCGAAGGGCCGTTCCAGACATTCGATGACAAGATGCCCGTCACGCCTTTCGACGAAATGGCACTCGACGGTACGCTGTGGGTGGAAAACGGCAAGCCTTACATGTGCTACTGCCACGAGTGGATTCAGGCCAACGATGGCGAGGTGAAGCTGCTTCCGCTGAAGGAAGACCTGTCGGGAGCCGACGGACTGTCCGTTCGCCTGTTTTGTGCATCGGCGGCTCCTTGGGTGGAGAAGAAAAACACGATGGTGACCGACGGACCTTTCCTCTACCGCAACAAGGTGGGTCGCCTGCTTATGATTTGGTCGAGTTTTACAGGAAGCGGATATGCGGTGGGGCTTGCATCGTCGGTGACGGGAAAGGTTGTCGGACCATGGAAACAGCATGAACAACCGCTTTACACGAAACATGGTGGACACGCCATGCTTTTCCGCGATTTCTCCGGCCAGCTTCACATGGTGCTTCACGCCCCGAACTCGCCGGGAGGTGCCGAGCGTGCGGTGTTGCTCGACGTGGAGGAAACAGCCGACGGGTTGGAAGTGCGGGAATAATCATCAAAACAACCTCATCGTAAGATCATGAAAAAAATACTATTCATATTTGCCTTGGTGTGCACCCTTTCTGCCACGGCAGAAGAACAGACTTGGAAGGCGCACTGGATTTCCAAACAACAAAGCAACAGCGCGACGAATACATGGCTTGCCTTCCACAAGAAGGTGGATGTACAGAGTATCCCGACCTCGCTCAAGGCATGCATCGCCGCCGACACTAAGTACTGGATGTGGATTAATGGAGAGCTGGCCGTGTTTGAGGGCGGCTTGAAGCGTGGTCCTGCAAGAGGAGACACCTACTACGACGAGGTGGAGATAGCTCCTTACCTGAGACAAGGTGCCAACGACATCGCTATCCTGCTGTGGCACTTTGGCAAGAATGGATTTTCGCATGTGAACAGCGGTACGGCCGCGTTGTTGTTTCAGGCGGTGTCGCCCGAGTTGGAAATCCTGTCGGGGCGCGACTGGGAGGCGACCGAATACCTGGCCTACCAAACGACAGAGGCTCCTTTCCCGAACCATCGACTGGCCGAAAGCAACATCCGCTTCGACGCACGCTTGGAGAAAATAGGATGGAACAAGAAGTCGTTCGAAGGAAAATGGGGAGAAGCCATGCAGCTGGCTTCCTTGCCGGGAGAAGCTCCCTTCGGGAAACTGGTGAAGCGACCCATCCCACAGTGGAAGGACTATGGAATGAGGGACTATGCAAGTGTCCGTCAGGTTGGTGATACCGTTTATTGCCGATTGCCTTACAATTGCCATGCGACACCCTATTTGAAGGTGCAGGCACCGGCCGGTCGGACTATTAAGATGCAGACCGACCACTATGCGGTGACATCGGAAAATTCGGTCAGGGCAGAGTATATCACGCGCGAGGGTGAGCAGGAATATGAGAGCCTGGGGTGGATGAACGGCGACGAAATGATTTATGTGATACCCAAGGATGTAAAAGTGCAAGCATTGAAATACCGGGAAACAGGTTACGACACGGAATTCACGGGCGACTTCCATTGCGACGACGATTTCTTCAACGACTATTGGACGAAGTCGGTGCGTACGCTCTATGTCTGCATGAGAGACACTTACATGGATTGCCCCGACCGAGAGCGGGCACAGTGGTGGGGCGACGAGGTGAACGAATTGGGTGAGGCCTTCTATGCCCTTTCTCCCTCGTCGGCACAGTTGGCTCGCAAAGGCATCATGGAACTTGTGAACTGGCAGCGTGAGGACGCTACAATGTTTGCGCCTATCCCGACGGGAAACTACTTCATGGAGTTGCCTGTACAGATACTTGCTTCGGTTGGTTGGTATGGTTTCTACACCTATTATTTCTATAGTGGCGACAAATCGTTCGTCGAGCCTGTCTATGACCGCCTCCAACGTTATCTGCATGTGGCGTGGAGGGTCGATGCCGACGGTTTGCCCATTTACCGAAAAGGCGAATGGGACTGGCCGGATGCAGGAAACAATTGCGATGGCACGGCCTTGGTCGTTCCTTGGTACTATCTGGCTTTGAAATCGGAAAAGGCTTTTGCCAACTTGTTGGGACGGACTGCTGACATTGCCCACATAGAGAAGATGATGACCCGCATTGAAACGAATTTCAACAAGCTGTTTTGGAATGGGAAGGCTTATCGCTCGCCCAGATATACCGGCGCGACCGACGACCGTGTGCAAGCCATGGCCGTAGTGAGCGGATTGGCCTCGCCCGACAAGTACAAGGCTATCCTACAGGTGCTTTCTGAAGAGTATCACGCCACCACATACATGCAACGCTATGTGGTGGAGGCACTCATACAAATGGGACAGACAAGCATGGCTCTCGACCGACTGAAGAAGCTGATTCCGACGGTATCCAACAACGAAAGCTCCACCCTCTACGAACATTGGAATTTTGAAGGGAGCCGCAACCATGCGTGGACAGGAGGCCCCATCATTCTGTTGGGACAGAAAGTGGCAGGCATCGAGCCTACGGCTCCGGCTTTCAAGTCGTTTCGGGTTGCGCCACACATGGGCTACCTGAAGAACATCAGTTGCACCGTAGATACTCCGTTTGGGAAAATCTCGGCCAAGCTGACCAAACGCGGCAATCGCGCCAAAATGGAGCTCGTGGTACCCGAAGGCACCACGGCAACGGTTAGGCTTGCGTCGGGCAACCTGAAGACACTTCAGGCGGGTTCGCACACAGAAACAATCTTAGTGGAAAAATAAGAAACTGTCTTGAATTTCTAAAAAACGATAAAGCTATGAAAAAGATTTTGTTATGCTTAGGCATGATGCTGCTTTTCTCGATTTCCGCATTTTCGCAGAAACAAGCGAAGGATTGGGCTCAGATTGGTCGATACGAGAAGAGCAACAAGGAATTGGTGCAGGAGAATGGACGTACGAAAAACCGGGTTGTGTTCTTGGGCAATTCCATAACCGACAATTGGGCTCGTATGCGTCCCAACTTTTTCAGCGACAACAATTTCATAGGCCGTGGCATCAGTGGCCAGACCTCATATCAGTTTTTAATCCGTTTCCGCCCGGATGTGATCGATTTGCAGCCGAAGCTGGTAGTCATCAATGCGGGTACGAACGATGTGGCTGAGAATGTGTGCAGCTACAACGAGGATGTGACTTTCGGCAATATCGTATCCATGGTGGAACTGGCAAGGGTTCATAAAATCAAGGTGATTCTTACCACAGTCCTACCGGCGGCCGGATTTGGATGGAGGCCGGAAATTAAGGACGCTCCCGACAAGATTGCCTCGCTGAATGCACGGTTGGCCGAGTATGCAAAGGCAGAGAAGATACCTTTTGTGGATTACTACACGGCTTTGGCCGCACCCGACCGTTCGCTGAAGAAAGAGTATTCCAACGATGGGGTCCATCCTACGGATGCGGGATATGAAATCATGGAGTCGATCATCAAAAATGCCGTTCGGAAAATCGTGAAATGAACATCTATCCTAAACTGATTACAGACGCATTGGCTACGGTGCGCTATCCTGGCACAGGAAGAAACATCGTAGAATCGGAAATGGTGGCCGACAACATACGAATAGATGGCCTGAACGTGAGCTTTTCCTTGATTTTCGAGAAATCTACCGATCCATTCCAGAAATCTGTGATGAAAGCGGCTGAAGCCGCTATTCATGCATACGTGTCGAACGAGATTGTTGTCAGTATCGTTGCAGAAAGCCGTCAGGCCGCACGTCCCGAACCAGGGAAAATGTTGCCACAGGTCAGCAATGTCATTGCGGTCTCGTCGGGCAAAGGTGGGGTCGGAAAGTCAACGATCGCGGTGAACCTGGCCATCGCATTGGCGCAGCTGGGTTATAAGGTGGGGTTGCTCGATGCCGACATTTTCGGGCCATCAGTGCCAAAAATGTTTCAGGTAGAGGACGCACGTCCATACGCTGAGACCGTGGAAGGCCGTGACCTGATTGTTCCTATTGAGAAATATGGAGTGAAATTACTGAGTATCGGTTTTTTTGTCGATCCGGATCAAGCCACGTTGTGGCGTGGAGGCATGGCAAGCAATGCGTTGAAGCAGCTTATTGGCGATGCAAAGTGGGGAGACCTCGACTATTTCATCCTCGACACACCTCCAGGTACCAGCGACATACACCTGACTCTGGTGCAGACTTTGGCCATCACAGGTGCGGTAATAGTCAGCACCCCACAGGAAGTGGCATTGATTGATGCCCGGAAAGGGATAAACATGTACACCAACGACAAGGTGAACGTACCTATTCTTGGTTTGGTGGAGAACATGGCATGGTTTACACCAGCGGAATTGCCCGACAACAAGTACTATTTGTTCGGCAAGGAAGGAGTGAAACGACTGGCTGCGGACATGAATGTCCCATTGCTTGGCCAAATCCCTGTGGTGCAAAGCATCTGTGAGGGTGGCGACAACGGCGTTCCCGTTGCGCTTCAGCCATGCACTATCACAGGGAAGGCTTTCTTGGACTTGGCAGAGAGCATTGTAACGCAAACTGAAAAACGCAATCGGGAATTGCCTCCAACCCAGATAGTCGGACTGAAGAAACAATGAGCGACTTGTCAGCAGACAATAAAATGCAACCAATTACAAACTTTAATCACTGACAAAATGAAAGAAAACACAATGAACCGTCGTCGGTTCCTACAGGCATCTGCTCTTACTGCGGGTGTCCTGGCAACAAATCCACTGTCATCATTCGCTTCTGAGCGTGTGGAACTTGCTTCGAATGATGCGTCCAAAGGCAACCGTTCCAACTTTAAGGGAGTGCAGGTAGGTGCCATTACTTATAGTTTTCGTGCCCAAGGGAAGAGTGCGGGCGACATGCTTTTGTACTCATTGGGTGCTGGTCTGGGGTCTGTGGAACTCATGGGCGATGCTGCCAATATTTTTGTAGGTTCGCCAGCCGAAGGTGAGGATGTAGCGACTTGGCGTAGGAATGCGCTCGTAAAGTACAAGCAGCTTGCCGCCATTTATCACGCTGCAGGGATTGATATTCACATCATCAAGCAGTCGCCCAATGCCAAGTGGAGCGACGATTTGATCGATTTCAATTTTGAGATTTGTAAGGCTGTTGGCGCAATGGGATTGACTACGGAGTTGAATCTCGACACGGCCAAACGTGTAGGCCCATTTGCCGATAAACATGGCAAATACTTGATTTTCCACAACCACGGACAACCGGCAGAGGCCAACTTCCCCGGATTCGATGCTTTTTTGGCACCTGCCAAAAACATCATGCTCAACTTCGATGCCGGACACTATTTCGGATTCACAGGAAAGAACCCTTGCGATGTAATCAAGGAATACCATAAGCGCATCGCTTCCATACACTTGAAGGACAAGACGAGTCCTACCAATCCGACAGCCGCCAACAAGAACATGCCTTGGGGACAAGGCGAGACACCGCTGCCCGAATTGTTGCAACTCATCAGTAGTAACTCTTCGAAGGCCGATTGGCCGACCCACTGCGACATAGAACTCGAATACGACATTCCTGCCGGCTCCACTCCTTTGGACGAAGTAGCGAAATGTGTTCGGTTCTGCAAAGACGTATTGGCTTGACTCTGTCCATAAATAGAAGAGAGTGTCCTTGTGACATGTGCAAGGAAGGTCGAATAACGAAAGCAGGAAGAAAACAACTGGGTTTTCTTCCTGCTTTCGTTATTCGATAGTGTGGGATTGTCCTTACTTCTTCAAGCGATTGCCATAACGGCTCATGAACTTATCAACGCGGCCTGCCGTGTCAACCAGTTTCGACTTACCTGTGTAGAAAGGGTGAGAAGTGTTGGAGATTTCCAACTTGATGACCGGATAAGTCTCGCCTTCGAACTCAACGGTTTCCTTCGTTGCAGCAGTGGAACGAGAGAGGAACATATCGCCGTTTGACATATCCTTGAAGACAACAGGACGATAGTTGTTTGGATGAATACCTTTTTTCATATCGATGTTCTTATTTATTTTTATTATTACTTTTATCTGTTTTGGTAATCTTGTGTAATGGTCTATTTCGGGCTGCAAAGATACGACAATTATTGAAATCAAAAAAAATAATTCGCAAAATTCTTTCTTTTTTTGCAGAGAAGCATAATTTGTCGTATTTTTGTACCCATCAAAAAGGCTTTAGGCTGAAATTTGTAAATAATAAACTTACAACAATGGTAAACTACAAAGATTTAGGACTTGTGAACACCCGCGAGATGTTCAAGAAAGCCGTAGCTGGCGGTTATGCTATTCCAGCATTCAACTTCAACACAATGGAGCAGATGCAGGCTATCGTTCAGGCTGCAGTGGAAACAAAGTCGCCTGTCATCATGCAGGTTTCCAAGGGTGCTCGCAATTATGCCAACGCTACCATTCTCCGCTACATGGCACAGGGTGCTGTAGAGTATGCCAAGGAATTGGGTTGTGCACATCCTGAAATTGTGCTTCACCTTGACCATGGTGATTCGTTCGAGCTTTGCAAGAATTGTGTTGACATGGGTTTCTCATCGGTCATGATAGATGGTTCGGCTCTTCCTTACGAAGAAAACATTGCGCTGACAAAGCAGGTTGTGGATTATGCTCATCAGTACGATGTGACTGTAGAGGCTGAGTTGGGCGTTTTGGCCGGTGTGGAAGATGAGGTTTGCGCTGAGGAATCGCACTACACCAAACCCGAAGAGGTTATCGACTTCGCCACTCGCACGGGTTGCGACTCTTTGGCTATCTCCATCGGTACATCGCACGGAGCCTACAAGTTCAAGCCCGAACAGTGTACAGTAGATCCAAAGACAGGTCGTCTGGTGCCTCCTCCATTGGCATTCGACGTGCTGCACGAAGTTGAGAAGAAACTTCCTGGGTTCCCCATCGTATTGCACGGTTCATCGTCTGTTCCACAGGATGAAGTCGATACAATCAATAAGTTTGGCGGTGCCTTGAAGGCTGCTGTAGGTATTCCAGAAGAACAACTTCGCGAGGCCGCAAAGAGCGCAGTCTGCAAGATCAACATCGACTCCGACTCTCGTCTGGCCATGACAGCTGCTGTTCGTAAGGTGTTTGCTGAGAAACCGGCAGAATTCGACCCCAGAAAGTATCTGGGTCCTGCTCGCGACAGCATGAAGAAACTCTATGAGCACAAGATTCTGAACGTACTCGGCTCCAACGACAAGCTGGCCGAATAAGGACAATCACTTTGAAAAACACGAGTCTGAGAGGGCATGGCTCCCATTGGTGAGAGGTGGCTCTCAGACTTGACAATCTAACTACCATTTATGACAGATATCATAAAGAAAAAGTTGAACGACAGTCCAGCCATGCGCTGGACTGTGCTCGTTTTGATAGCCTTGATGATGTTTTTTGGCTATATGTTCGTTGATGTGATGTCGCCGTTACAGGCTTTGATAGAAGCCGAGCGTGGATGGACTCCTTCTGTTTTCGGCACCTATGCTGCCGGTGAATACATCCTCAATGTGTGTGGTTTCCTGATAGTGGCAGGTTTTATTCTCGACAAGACGGGCGTGCGCTTC
>JAUNNV010000106.1 GCA_030531335.1 Bacteroidales bacterium | reverse complement strand
CTTGTCGCGCCCCCGGTATTTCCCGAAAGCGGATGCAAAGATACCGCCTTTTCCCATAACGGCAAACTTCCCGACGCTTTTTTTCAGGAAATTCGCATGTTTTGCAACATCCTCACGGATTGGAGGCGGTGACTCCTTATTATATATAATATTTATAGGAGTCATAAGGAGTCTATGAATTCTACTTCATAATCAATGTATGTTCAGGGAAAGCAATATGTTTGTCTGACAGGAACGATTCACGACTGAATTTGATTCTCTTGAAAATCTTATCAACCGCCACACGAGCATCAGGCTGCTCCTCGTAAGTCTTACCCGCAAGTTTCAATGCGACTTTCAACATGGTTTCGTTTTCATCGCCTAATGCATAGCCATCGAGAGGGTCATCATTGGCCGGGACGGAAGGCACAAGACCGTTGGGCATACTACGCGTTTTGCCATCCTTATCGGCGTATCGGCCTACCATCACATAAATTCCCCAATCATCGGCATACTGCAATGCCGTTTGGTAATCAATACCAAATTGTTTCCAATATGAACTATTGTCCTTGATGTACATATCATCGCATCCTATCATCCATCCCGTACAGTACTTTCCCGAGCTTGTCTGGCCAATGGTGACGATGTTAGACTCACCCAAGTAAGGCCATAAGCCACACAATATGGCTTCAGAAGCGGAAGCAGTAGATTCGGTAATAATGGCATAAATCTTGCTGATGCCTATATTGGAGCCCTTGGTGGAATACTGGTATCTCTTGCCTCCACTCGTGAATTCAAATTCAGTTGACAATGTTGACACTTCATTGCCCAACTCTTGTTGTCTGGATGCGTTGTAAATATCCATCAAAAAGACATCGCCAGCCAACACGTTCTCCTCAGGAGCGAGCATTGAAGCCAATGTCTCCTCGATCAGGACCAATCCTCCACCATTGTAGCGAAGATCAAGTATCAGTTCGGTAACATTCTGATCTTTCATATATTGGCAGGCCTCGATGAGCCGTTTGTAAGACTCAGCCACGAAACCCGTGTAATGAAGATAACCCACCTTTTTGCCATTGACTTCGAAGACCTTATAAACCAATACAGGGTCCACGTACATCTCGACTGGAGTGAGTGAAAGCACATTGTCGGTTTTATAGACAGTGTTCCCCTTCACATAACCTGTGGAAAGCGTCACGGGAGATGCACCAAACATCTTGTTGTTCACCAAATCGTAGTAGTTGTCATAATCCAGTCCGATACCATTGACCGCCCACACAACATCACCACGTTTCAGTCCCGCCTTCTCCGCAGGGGTATTGGCGGAAACATAAGTGAGATAAGCGAAGACCATATCTCCCGTCGAGAACCCACCATCCTTATTGGAATCGATGTAAGTCAGGCCAACGTCGTAACCAAATGTCGTGCTGACACCCTCGACAAACTTTGTTTCCTCGGACCAATGGTCATAAACGGCAGTCCAATGATCGATGTCTGTTCCCGAAGAATCCTTGTAGCGAACAGCTTTCACCTTTGCCTTCGGTTCGTCGGCTTCGCTCCAGGTCTTGAGCGCGTTTTGTACGGAAGGCTCGTCTATCCATAGGTAATAATTACTCATCATCGCCATGGAAAAATAGTTGACATACTTGTATGTATTCGTCATTTTTTCCACCGCAGGGTCGTTTTGGGAATCAGGCTCTTTTTTCTCTTCCTTTTTGGGTTTCATCGGATCATCCTTGTCGGACGAGCAAGCCACCAAGAATAAGGCAAGGCCTAACACAGCAAATACACTAAAAAAGACTTTCCTCATGCTTCTATAAATCGTTTGATGACAACACACAATAATCATTGTCGCGCAAGATCTGTTCACAGCGTTCGTTGTCGTTGGTGCGAATGATGTTGTTGGCCACATCGCCCGCAGCAAAAGCATACATATATTCGATAAACACTTCGTGCGAAGCCAAACATTCCAAGACACGACTGAGCGAGCCTGCCACATGCGGACATGCAATGCCAACGACATCTGTAAGCATTACTGCAAAATCGTGTTGCCGCAACACCTCAACAGCCTCTTGTTTCTTATCGACAATCAAGCGAAGGATGCCGAAATCAGCACTCTCGGCCATTGAAAAAGCCTGCATACTGATGTCGTGAGCAGCCAACACCTTACAAACCTCGTTGATACGTCCGGTTTTATTCTCCAAAAAAACGGATAATTGCTTTATCATTGCAAAAAAAATAGGGATTATTTCAAGATTCTCTTATCGACCACATGTTTGCTCTTTCCTTCGCTACGTTGGATACTGTTCGGTTCCATTAGACGAATATCCGCACTGATGCTAATGACATTCTTCAAACGTTCGCTCAACAGCTTCTTCATTTGAAGCATACGTCCCATGTCATCGGAGAAGCAGTCACGTCGAACCTCCACTTGTACCTGCAGCGTGTCGAGATTGCCTTGCCGATCGACCACCAACATATACTGTGGTTCGAGCTCAGGCATGGTGAGGATGACACTTTCAACCTGAGATGGAAACACATTGATGCCACGAATGATGAGCATATCGTCGCTACGCCCCATGATACGTCCCATACGGACTGATGTCCGGCCACACGGACAGGTGCCGGGAAACAGGGCACACAAGTCCTTGGTACGATAACGCAATAACGGCATACCCTCTTTCGTAAGTGTCGTAAACACCAGTTCGCCCTGCGTGCCCAACGGTTGTGGCTGCAACGTGTCAGGATTGATGATTTCAGGATAGAAATGATCCTCGTTGACGTGAGAGCCATCCTGTTCCTGACATTCGTAGCTCACGCCTGGTCCCATAATTTCGCTCAGGCCGTAGATGTTGTAAGCCTTCACTCCAAGTCGTTCCTCGATTTCATGACGCATGTTCTCTGTCCACGGTTCAGCGCCAAAGGCACCTATCCGCAAGTGAACATCATTCTTTGTCATCCCCAGCTTCGTCATCGTCTCCGCCAAATAAAGAGCATAAGAAGGTGTACATGCGATGCCAGTGATGTTCAAGTCGTGAATCAGACGCAAATGCTTCTCCGTGTTGCCTGTGGAAGCAGGGATGACCGTCGAACCGAGATTCTCGACACCATAATGAACCCCCAACCCCCCAGTGAACAAACCATAGCCATAGCTAACGGAAAACACATCATCACGAGTGACTCCATAAGCCGTGAGTGCCCTTGACACAATCTCGCTCCACACAGACAAATCGCGACGAGTATAAGGAACTATGGTTGGGCTGCCCGTAGTGCCAGTAGAGGCGTGTACACGAATGACATCGGCTGGAGCCGCAGCCCGCAAGCCAAAAGGATAATTGTCGCGCAGATCCTGCTTGGTGGTGAAGGGCAACTTCACTATGTCATCGATGCTCCGGATATCGTCAGGGAGCAAGTCGAGCTGCTGCATCTTCGTCCGATAAAAAGGGACATTGTGATAAACGATTGACACCAATCTACGCAAGCGATTACTCTGCAGTTCGTGCATTTCATCGCGACTCATACATTCTTTATTTTCGTTCCAATACCTCATCGATGATCCTTATTGAATTCATTCATACGCTCATTGAGCAAAGTATATTGATGTTCACCTATAAAAGATGTACAGATACGCAATCCCTGCTGGCGACTCCCCGTCGTGTCCAATGCAATGGCACTGACACCATAATACAACAATTCACGCGCCAATTCCCTCCCAGACATACGACCATAACCTACAGTAAAGTAAAAACCATCGGCAAGAGGTTCGCCAAGATCCTGGTCGTAGATGACACGAAAGCCATGGCGAAGAAAAATTTCCTTGAGCAACTTGGCACGTCGGCCATACTCACTAATATCCTTTCGAAAATCATAGATGCCGTCGGAGGCCGCTTTCATCATTGCCGCCATGGCATACTGGGCACTATGGCTTGTGCCACTGGATAGCGCATACAACATACGGTGAACAAACACCGATCCAAAAGTGCCATTGCCATAACGAGCCGTCAACGCAGGGAACTCCCTGGCATAGAGTCTCGTGGAAATGCAACTCACGCCTATGCGCTCGCCAGCATAGCTGAAAGCCTTGCTTCCACTAATGAGCAACACATAATTGTCGGTGTAGCGTGCCACTGTGGCCTGATAAGGAGGCTCGAAAGGCTTACTCAATTCCTTACGGAAATCCATTGCGAAATATGCCAAATCCTCCAACACAACAACATCGTACTTGGTAGCCAGTCCACCTATCGTCCTCAGCTCATCCTCGCTCAAACAAACCCACGAAGGATTGTTTGGATTGCTGTAGATAATGGCAGCAATGTTGCCCTGCTGAAGATAGTCTTCGAGTTTGGGCCCGAGTTTCTCTCCACGATAATCATAGACATCGAACGTCGCGTATTTCGCCCCTATCACCACACACTGCTGTTTCTGCACAGGGAATCCAGGGTCGATGAACAAAATGGTGTCGCGTTGAGGGCAAGCCTGTGTACAAGTGAGAAACGAAGCGAAGGTTCCCTGCATGGAACCACATACCGGCACACACCCTTCGGGTGCGACATCGACACCGACAAACGCCTTAACGAAACGCGATGCCTCGCGTTTCAGTTCGGGCAGGCCATTGATGTTCGGATACAAACGCGCCATGCCATTCTGCAAGGCTTTCACCTGAGCATCGACACCGTACTGGGAGGGGGGGAGCCCCGGAACCCCCATTTCCATCTTGATGAATTCTACCCCTGAGGCTTTTTCGGCCTTTTGTGCGATGGCTACCACCTCACGGATAGTGGCTTTGGCATAATCGTGAATGCCAAGTTCGCGAATTGCCTCGTCAATGATTGTTCTATCTATTGTGGTCATTTATAGAATCCTTATAAAAAACATGATTAGGAATCATTCCCGACCAAGCCTCAAGCCCAAATCAAAAGCCATCAGGTTTGCCTCAACCACTTTCTCGCCCTTGGCAGCAAAAACCTTGGCTATGGCCGTACGCAACTGGTCGGACGTAAGAATATGGAGATGAGAGGCTGCCATTCCCAAAAGAATGACATTGGCACTTTTGGGTGAGTTGTTTTCCTTAGCCAAAGACTCGATGTCCTGCGACACGACATGAGGCAACGCATGCACTTCCTCCATCAGCACAGTCTCGTCGGGGTAATCGGGTATATTCTTGAATGGATGAGACGATGTGACAACCCAACTGTTGACATTCAGATAGGCCACATAGCGCAAAGCCTCCATCGGTTCCATTGAAATGACCAAATCGGCGGCTCCGTGAGGGATCAAGTCGGAGCAGATGGGATCGTCGGACAGACGAAGATTGGACTGCACATCGCCACCACGTTGACTCATTCCATGAACTTCGGCTTGTTTCAAGTACAGTCCGGCATCGACAGCGGCCTGACCGATAATCGTGGCAATAGAAAGGATGCCTTGTCCACCCACGCCACACAAAATGATATCCTTTTTCATTTCTTTTGTCTAAGTTTTCGTTGTAGGGTCTGCATACATTCGCGACGCGGAATAATGACGCTGACACCCTTGTATTCTATTTCCTCACGTATGATCCGGGTTATTTCAGGCATGTTTTTGGGCAACGGAACCACCACACGCACATGGTCGGCATCCACTCCTAAACCAAGACAAATAGCCTCGAACTTGTTTGTGCCGGCACTATCCTGCCCACCTGTCATGCCAGTAGTCAGATTGTCGCTGATAACCACCACGATGTTGGCATTTTCGTTCACCGCGTCCAAGAGGCCGGTCATGCCACTATGGGTAAAGGTAGAATCGCCGATGACAGCCACAGCCGGAAAGACCCCTGCATCGGCAGCACCTTTCGCCATTGTGATGCTGGCCCCCATGTCAACCGTACTGTCGATCGACTTGAAGGGGGGCAACGCCCCCAACGTGTAGCAACCTATATCGCCAAAAACACGTGATTCAGGATAATCGGCCAACACCTCATTCAACGCAGCATACACATCGCGATGTCCACATCCCTGACACAACTGTGGAGGACGTGCCGCCAAATTCTTGGCAGCAGGAAGGATGCCGACGACAGATTTTCCCAAAGCCAATGCCACCGCATCGGGAGTAAGTTCGCCTGTTCGAGGAAGATCACCCGTGAGCCTGCCCTTCACTGGATAATCGGTTCCCAACAAAGCGGGGATCTGTTCCTCCACAAAAGGCTGCCCATCTTCCACCACCAACAAAGCCTCACAATGGGCCGCAAATTTCCGAATGGCATCCTTGGGTGTGGGATACTGTGATATCTTCAATACGGGATGCGACGTGCGACATTCCTTCACATAATTATAAGCAATGCCACAGGCGACAATACCCAAATTACATTTCTCAGTGGAAGCGTCCACAACAGCAGCCTGCTCTGCAGCCAAGCAGATTGATGCCTGCTTATCGATTAGCGACTGATATTGCCGACGAGCAATCGCAGGCAAAAGCACCCAATGTTTCCCCGTGTCTGGGCACAAAGGATTCTCATCGCGAACATCGCCTATGACAACGGCCGCACGCGAATGTGCCAGACGAGTAACCACACGCATCAGAACCGGCAGTTTCAATGCCTCGCTCAAGTCGAATGCCCGTGCCATCATGTCGTAACATTCCTGTTGGTTGGAGGGTTCAAAAACAGGGATCATCGCGAACTTGCCATAGAAACGGCTGTCTTGTTCGTTCTGTGAGGAGTGCATAGAGGGATCATCAGCCGCAAGCACCACCAAACCGCCGTTCACACCTGTCACTGCCGAATTGACGAATGCGTCGGCACAAACATTCATCCCCACATGCTTCATACACACCAAGGCGCGCTTGCCCGCGTAGCTCATGCCAAGAGCCGCTTCCATGGCAGTTTTCTCATTTGTGCACCAACGGCTATGCAAACCTCGTTGACGAGCCAACATATTTCCCTGAATGAATTCTGTAATTTCGGTTGAGGGTGTACCTGGATAAGCATATACACCCGAGAGCCCAGCATTGACAGCGCCTAACGCTATGGCCTCATCACCTAAAAGTAGTTTTCTAATCATTAATGTTATTATTATCAGTTTTCAATCATCCACATGTCTCGATCCTTCAGTACTGGGAACTTGCTGCGGAATGTAGCCAGCATATCCATGTCAATTTCGGACGACCGCCACATTTCCATCCCATCCTGACACCGCGCGATTACCTCACCGTATGGATTCACGACCACACTGCCACCGACATACTTGCAACGACCGTCCTCGCCCACCCTATTGACACCTATCACGTAGCACTGGTTTTCCAAGGCACGTGCCTTCAGCAAGACATTCCATGCCTGCTGACGGCTCTCGGGCCAGTTGGCCACATAAACGGCCACATCGTAATCACCGGCATTGCGGCTCCACACGGGGAAACGCAAGTCGTAGCATACCTGCAGCAAGAGACGAACGCCTCCGGACTCGACGACGACACGATTCCTTCCTGCGGAAAAAGTCTTCTCCTCAGCAGCATAACTGAAAAGATGTCGTTTGTCGTAGATGCTGACACCAGCATTGCGATCCACCCATACCATGCGGTTGAAACATTTTCCATCCTCGCGAACGACAAGACTGCCACAGACAGCACATTGCCTGTGCAACGCCAATTCACGCATCCAACGCACCGTAGGTCCATCCATGGATTCAGCCAAACGACTCATGTCAGTTTCAAAGCCAGTGGTGAACATTTCCGGCAACACCACCAAATCCACCTCCAGCACATCCCGAAGCATGGCATCCAGTTTGGATAGGTTGGCCGATGGATTGGCCCGCACTATGTCTTGTTGCAAGATAACCACTTTCATGTTTCGTTCGTTTTTCATCAAATATTTCGCAAATTTACGGTTAATCTTTAAAAAAAAGACGTTTTGCCCATCAAAAGTTTCAAAACGTGCTCAAAACACGACAAAAGGCTGTCAATTCCCTGCAATTTCGTGCAAAATGCCAAGAGCCTGTTCCACCGTTTCCACGTTTTTGAGCACCATGCTGCGTTTCCCATTCTGTTCGCGCAAAGCACAACTACGAGGATGCCTCACCATGTAGTCGATGAACCTGCCGAATTCCGCACCCTGGTAATAAGGGCTGTCAAGCCGGGAAACAAAATACAACGTCATGCGTTTCATTTTCATCACGGCCTTCTCTACGCCAAGCCGACAAGCCAGATGTCTGAACGGGACAATGCGCAACAACTCCCGTCCCTCGGGAGGTATCATTCCGAAACGATCCTCCAAACGTTCACGAAACGCCATCAAATCCGCATCGCGTTCGATGCCGTCCAGTTCACGATACAACAACATCCGTTCGCTG
>JAUNNV010000218.1 GCA_030531335.1 Bacteroidales bacterium | reverse complement strand
CCTTAGTGCGCACAACACCCTCGAAGGAGCCGAATCCTTGTAGGTGTGCCATGCCGACATTGGTGATGAGCCCATAGTCTGGTTCGGCAATCTCCACCAATTCTTTGATGTCTCCTGGATGGCTGGCTCCCATTTCAACTACGGCCAGCTGGTGTTCGGGACGGAGTTGCAACAGGGTGAGTGGCACTCCGATGTGGTTGTTGAGATTGCCCTGCGTGTAGAGCAGGTCGTATTTCTTTTTCAGCACGGCAGCGACAAGTTCCTTGGTGGTGGTCTTGCCATTGGTGCCAGTGATGCCTATGACGGGCAGGCCGAGCCGGCGGCGATGATGCCGTGCCAACTGTTGTAGGGCTTGCAGGCAATCATCGACCACGATGACACCGTTGCCCGCGTATTGCGGTTCATCGACCACGGCATAGCGGCATCCCTTGAGCAAAGCCTGTCGGGCAAACTGGTTTCCGTTGAAGGTGTCGCCCCTCAAGGCTATGAACATCGCACCTTCCTGACAGCAGCGGGTATCTGTGGTGACCGATGTGCATTGCTGAAAACATTGATATAACTTGAAGATGTCCATCTGAATCACAAAATATGTGCAAATATAGCTGAAATCCGATAAATATATGTAATTTTGTCGAAATATGATATGGTAAATGGTAAGATGTCGTGAACGCTTTTACACCACATACGCCACAAGTGATGGGAATACTGAATGTCACGCCCGATTCCTTCTATGCCGGTTGTCGCTCCATGGCGGATGCAGACATCGTGGCACGTGTGGATGACATCGTGGCCGAGGGTGCACACATCATCGACATCGGTGCCTGCTCCACCCGTCCGGGGGCGAAGCTGACAAGCCCGGGAGAAGAGCGGCAACGCCTACGTCATGCGCTGACGCTGATAGGTCGGCATCGGCAGGATTTGACGTTGTCGGTCGATACGTTTCGTGCCGACGTGGCAAGAATGTGCGTGGAGGAATTTGGTGTACGGATGGTCAACGACGTGTCGGGTGGCGAGGCAGACGAGGCGATGTTTGCCACTGTGGCCTCTCTACAAGCCACTTACGTGCTAACTTTCTGCAAGGCGGCCGACATGGAAGGCTTCTTTGCCGAAAGAGTGGAGAGGCTGCACAAGTTGGGATGCGACCGTGTGGTACTGGATCCAGGACTTGGTTTCGGCAAGTCAATCGACGAGTGCTACCAGGCCATCGCCATGATACCATCGCTCCTCCATTTCGGCATGCCCATACTGGTGGGCGCATCCAGAAAATCGATGATCTACAAACTTCTCGACACCACACCTCAGGAGGCACTGAACGGAACGACCGTGCTGCACACCTTAGCCCTGATACAAGGGGCTTCCATACTTCGTACACACGACGTGCGAGAAGCCGTGGAAGCGGTTCGAATAGTCAGGAAATTTCAAGAAAACAAATAAACGATATGAGTATCGGAATAGCAGACATTATAGACATCCTAATGGTGGCTACCCTACTCTACCTGATTTATCGGTTGATGAAAGCCTCAGGTAGCCTCAACATGTTCATCGGCATCCTCATCTTTATCAGTGTGGGCGTAGTAGTGTCGCAAATACTGAAAATGCGGTTGCTCGGCTCCATCTTCGACAAACTGCTGAGTGTAGGTGTGATAGCGCTACTGATTATTTTTCAGGAAGAGGTAAGGCGTTTTTTCATCACGTTGGGATCACAGAAACACTTCAACTTCA
>JAUNNV010000105.1 GCA_030531335.1 Bacteroidales bacterium | reverse complement strand
TCAAGCTTAGCAAGACGTGCGCTCATCTTCCGAAAGCCGTGCGCCCGACTTCCGAATGATGCGACGAGGATTGTAGTCCCCCTATCCAAGATACGACTTCAACAACTTGCTACGCGAGTTGCTGCGCAAGCGGCGAATGGCTTTTTCCTTGATCTGGCGTACACGTTCGCGTGTCAATCCAAACTTGTCGCCGATTTCCTCCAAAGTCATCTCTATGGAGTTGATGCCAAAAAACATCTCGACAATTTCCTTTTCGCGTTCGGTAAGCGTGGAGAGTGCACGGTCTATCTCCTTGGAGAGCGACTCATTCACCAACTTACGGTCGGCCATAGGCGAATCGTCGTTCACAAGCACATCGAGCAGGCTGTTGTCCTCACCTTCCACAAACGGCGCGTCCACCGAGATGTGGCGTCCAGACACCTTCAGCGTGTCGGCAATCTTCTCGACGGAAATGTCAAGTTCGGCAGCTATCTCCTCGGGAGAGGGACGACGTTCGTTTTCCTGCTCGAACTTGCAAAACACCTTGGTGATTTTGTTCAACGAACCAACCTGATTGAGAGGCAGACGCACAATACGGCTTTGCTCGGCCAATGCCTGCAAGATGCTTTGGCGAATCCACCACACAGCATAACTGATGAACTTGAAGCCACGAGTCTCATCGAACTTCTCGGCAGCCTTTATCAGTCCCAAGTTACCCTCATTGATAAGGTCGGGCAAACTAAGTCCTTGATTCTGGTACTGCTTTGCCACCGAAACCACAAAGCGAAGGTTGGCACGGGTAAGCTTTTCCAAAGCCTGGCGATCGCCCTTGCGAATGCGTTGGGCCAGTTCCACCTCTTCCTCTACCGAAATCAGTTCCTCACGACCTATCTCCTGTAGGTATTTATCGAGAGACGCACTCTCTCTATTCGTTATGCTTTTGGTGATTTTTAACTGTCTCATCTCCTATACGAATAATTTAGCCTGCAAAATTACACAAAACATTCCACCAAACAAAAAAAAAAGTCATTTTTAGCAAAAAGAAGCCCTCTTCTTGCCACTCATGCCCAACATCCAGATTTTCAAAGCTTGAGAAGCCTGCAAATGACAAATCACACCGACACCTCGGCCTTGATGTGTGGCCATGGGTCATAGTCTTCCAGCTGAAAATCCTCATATTGGAAGTCGAAGATGCTCTTCACGTCGGGGTTTATCTTCATGACAGGAAGCCTACGGGGAGTGCGCGTAAGTTGCAATCGGGCCTGTTCCAGATGATTGAGGTAAAGGTGGGTGTCGCCGGTTGTGTGCACGAAATCACCCGCCCTGAGCCCTGTGACCTGAGCCATCATTTGCAGGAGCAGGGCATACGAGGCAATGTTGAACGGAACCCCGAGGAACGTGTCGGCACTACGTTGGTAAAGCTGTAGCGACAGTCGCCCATCGGCCACGTAGAACTGGAAGAAGGCATGACAAGGCGGTAGGTTCATGCGCTTCAGGTCGGCCACGTTCCATGCACTTACAATGATACGACGCGAGTCCGGATTGTGTTTGATTGTCTCGACCGCCTCACTGATTTGGTCGATGAATCCTCCATCGTAGTCGGGCCACGAACGCCACTGATAGCCATAAATGTGTCCAAGGTCGCCATTCTCGTCGGCCCATTCATTCCAGATGCGTACCCCGTGCTCCTGTAGGTATTTGGCGTTGGTGTCGCCTTGTAGGAACCAAAGCAACTCATAGATGATGGATTTGAGGTGCAGCTTCTTGGTGGTGAGCAAGGGGAAACCCTCTTCGAGGTTGAACCGCATCTGATGGCCGAACACGCTGATGGTGCCTGTGCCTGTACGGTCGTCCTTACGGACTCCCTCTGTCAGGATACGGTTGAGTAGGTTGAGATATTGTTGCATAAGGCAGGTTTGCTAATGATTGTATCGTTGATATATTAAAAAGGTGTAGGCATGGGCATGTTTCTCGTCGGTGCTGTGTTGCTCACGCCATGTTTCCTTCCATGTGGCATCGATGGTGGGGAAGAAGGCATCGGCTTGGGATGGCGTGTCATCGACAAGCGTCAGGTAGAGTCGATCGGCCACCGACATGGCTTCGGCATACAACGAGGCACCACCTATTACAAACACCTCATCGGTTGATTCACATGCCGACAGAGCCTCTTGCAGCGAGTGGAAGCACTCTGCTCCCTCGAAAGATGCACAGGTGCGCGAAAGCACCATGTTGCGCCGATTGGGCAATGCCCCTTTGGGTAGCGATTCGAAGGTACGCCTTCCCATCACGATGGTATGTCCTGTAGTAAGTGTCCTGAAGCGTTTCAAGTCGTTGGGCAACCAATAAAGCAATTTGTTCTCAAATCCGATGGCATTGTTGCGGGCCACTGCTACGATAATGCTTACCATGACTTAGCAATCCTTCACATTCATTATCGGTACTTGACGCCTGAAGGCCTCATGGAATGAGATGATTGTCTCCGAACTCGACAATCCCAATGGCTGTAGTTTGTCGTGAATGATATTCAGCAAATCGTGGTTGTTGTGGGCGTATATCTTGATGAACATGTCATAACGTCCTGTCGTGTAATGACATTCCACCACCTCCGGTATCTTCTTCAGCGCGGCCACCGTCTGGTCGAATTGTTCAGGATCCTTCAGGAACAATCCGATGTAGGCACATGTGTCATAGCCAATGCTTTCCGGATCAACGATATACTCAGCCCCTTTCAACACGCCTTTTTGAAACAGTCGCTGCACACGCTGATGAATGGCCGCGCCCGACACTCCGCATTTGCGGGCCACTTCTAAGAAAGCCACACGAGCATCCGCCACAATAGCACACAGAATCTGCTCGTCCATTTTATCTATCAGTTGCATCATTTATAAAATCACATTTCTTTGCAAAGATAATTTTTTTATTTCGGTTTTTGTTTATCTTTGCGAAACTATTTCCAAATTGTCATGCGAACGCTATTTTTCACTATTCTCTGTTTCGGATGGATGTCGGCTGCCATGGCGCAGGATTTCTCCGACTTTTTCGAAGACAAGACGTTGAGAGCCGATTATGTCTTTTCGGGCAACAAACAGCATCAGGATGTGGTTCTCGACGAACTGTCCTCTTTCTCCTATTGGGCAGGCCGACGGATAAACCTCTCGCAAACACCTGTGGAAGGAAACGGGCAACTTGTCATGACCGACAAAGCAAGCGGAAAGGTTGTCTATCGGAGTTGCTTCAGCAGTCTTTTTCAGGAGTGGCTCAACGAGCCCGAATCGGAGCATTTGAAAAGAAGCTTTGAAAACACCTTCCTCATGCCCTATCCCAAAAAGCCCACGCTGGTCACTGTCACCCTCTTCAATGCGCACCACAAGGCCTGTGCCTCAATCACCCATGAGGTGAACCCCACCGACATACTCATTCGTCGGAGCGGAACGGATCCAGTGATTCCTTATCGTTATCTGCTGCAAAACGGCACGACGGAAGCTTGCATCGATGTGGTCATCATGGCCGAAGGCTATACGAAAAGCGAAATGAAACGTTTCCGTCGGGATGCAAGTATTGCCTGCGACGCCATTTTCAGCCATGAACCTTTCAAGAGCATGAAAGACAGGTTCAATGTCATAGCCGTGGAATCGGCCTCACAGGATAGCGACGTGAGTATTCCACGCCAGAACCTGTGGCGTGACACGGCCGTAGGCTCGCACTTCGACACCTTCTACACGGAGCGTTACCTCACCACCAGACATGTCAAGAAAGTACACGACCTGCTGGCGGGCATCCCATACGAACACATCATCATACTGGCCAATACCGACACATACGGCGGCGGAGGCATACTCAATGCCTACACGCTCACAACCGCCCACCACAGCGCATTCCGACCTGTAGTAGTCCATGAGTTTGGCCACAGCTTCGGAGGATTGGCCGATGAATACGCCTACACCGACGAGCCATCGCCTTATTATCCCTACACGGTGGAGCCTTGGGAACAAAACATCAGCACCTTGGTCGATTTCAAGAGCAAATGGAGCGACTTGAAGGATGCAGGCGTAGTGGGATGTTTCGAAGGTGCTGGATATACCCAAAAGGGAGTGTTCAGACCCACCGACGAGGCTTGTCGGATGCGCAACAACACAGCCGAAGCTTTCTGCCCCGTGTGCCAGCGAGCCTTGGAGCAGATGATACGATTCTATACCGAACAGCAATAAAAAAAACATACATTTCTATTATTACAATCATGAAGACATTCAAGTTTTGTGCCTTGTTGGCACTCATCGGAGCCATGGCCACCTCATGTGGAAACGCTCCCAAGCAGCAAGTGGAGGTGGCTCCATCCAGCGACTACATTGTTTCGGCCTACATCTGGCCATCGTGCCACGACGACCCTGTAGCCCACCAATACCTGTGGGAAGAGGGCATCGGCGAATGGCAGGTCATCAAGCGTGGCGACCCCCGTTTCCCCGGACACTACCAACCTCGTCAGCCGCTGTGGGGCTACGAGCTCGACAACAACCCGGAAGTTGTGGAGAAGTGGATCCAGACCGCATTGAAGTATGGTGTGAACACCTTCTGCTACGACTGGTACTGGTTCAAGGAAGGGCCATACTTGGAGAGTGCCCTCAACGACGGATTCCTGAAAGCTCCCAGCAACCAGAAAATGAACTTCTACATCATGTGGGCCAACCACGACGTGAAGTACAACTATTGGAACTACCACAAGTGGGGCGACCGCGAGGACTTGCTCTTCGAGGGTGCCACCGACTGGAAGAACTTCAAGATTATCGTGGAGCGCGTCATCCGCCAGTACTTCAAGCAACCCAACTATCTCAAGTTCAACGGATGTCCTATCTTTGCCGTATTCAGCATGGAGAACTTCATCAAGACCTTCGGCTCTAAGGAAGAAGCGGCCAAGGGCGTGGCCTACATGCGCGAGGAGGTGAAGAAGGCCGGTTTCCCCGACATGCACTTCATGATGATGAACGGTGGATGCCCCGGCTACAACGAACAGTCGGAGGCTTACTACAAAGGACTCATCGATGCCTTGGGCATCGACAGCTGGGCCCTCTACAACATGGGCGGCACCGACCCCGACTATATGACCTACGGTGCCAACTCCATGAAGCTGCGCAAGAGCTGGGACAATGCAGTAGAAATCCCATTCTTCCCCTGCGTGTCGATAGGTTGGGACGACACCCCACGTTTCCCGGCCAAGGGTGAGAACGACGTGGTGCACTTCCACAACACCCCCTCCGCTTTTGCAGGATTCCTGAAAGCCGCCAAGGACTATGCCGATGCCCATGCCGACCAACAACCCAAGATGATCAACATCAACGCTTGGAACGAATGGGTGGAAGGCAGCTACCTGTTGCCCGACAAGCTCAATGGCTACGGCTACCTACAGGCTGTGCGCGATGTACTCGACGGGAAATACGATTAAAACATGGACAGACGAAATTTCCTGAAATATTCGCTTGCCGGTACGGCAAGTGCAGCCATCACTCCCGAGGCCTTGGCCGAGAAGGTGAAAGCCGGCATCATCATCCCTGGTGCCATCACCTCCGACGGCAAGAAAGGGGCGGTATCCACCGATGTGGAGAAACATGTCGCGGTGAGTGGCTATGTGAAAGAGCCGGCACACCGAGTTCCCGTAGTGGCTGAGGCCGATGTGGTGGTGGTAGGCGGTGGAGCGGCCGGAGTGGCGGCGGCCGTATGTGCAGCCCGTCAGGGCGTGTCGGTCATCCTCGTCGAGAAGACCAACTACTTGGGCGGTCTCTGGACGGGCGGCCTCGTGTTGCCCGTGCTTGCCACGCATGGCAAGGGCAAGAGCAAGGCCTGGGACAAGGCCACCAGCGGATTCTGTACCGAGGTGTGCGACACCCTGCTCGACAATGGATGGGCCGTCAATCCGCTCAATCCGAAAGTCGAGCCCGAAGCCACCAAGTACCTGCTCGACAAGCTCATTGCCGAGGCGGGTGTCCGCATGGTCTATAATGCCACGGCAGCGGGTGTCACCATGTCGGGCAACCGCATCGAAAGCGTGTTGGTCGATTGCAACACCGGCCGGTTGGCACTCCGTTGCAAGATGGCGGTCGATGCTACTGGCGATGGTTGCGTGTTCAACTTTGCCGGCGATCCCTACGAGGCACGTCGCTACCACATGACCACCACCTATCGCATGGCTGGTTTCCGCAACGCCTCCGACCCCTCGACCGGCTCTCCACTGTCCGACATGCGCACAGGAGGCTTCGGCGTGAACGAGCCCATCGACGGGCTCGACATTTTCGAGGTGTCGCGCCGTCAGCAGCAACACCGCTTGGGCATCTGGAACGATGTGGAAGCAAGGAAAAAGACTCCCGGCAACGAAGGCATCTACCTCATGGAAGTGGCACCAACCACAGGCTTGCGTGTCACCCGTGTGCTCAACAGCATCCACAATGTCACCCTCGAAGAGTCAATGGAGTGGACCGCCTTCCCCGATGTCATCGGCATGTCGGGCGTTTGCGACCCCTTCCACTACAAAGGCCGCTGGATTGCCCACGAGGATCGTCCCATCTGGCAGATACCCTACCGCTCACTCCTTCCGCAAGAGACCCACAACCTACTTGTCTGCGGCCGTTGTTTCGGCTACGACCAAGGCATCACCTGGGATGCGCGTGAGATTTCCACCTGCATGGTCACCGGTCAGGCGGCCGGCACGGCGGCCGCGCTATCCACACTCCAACGATGTGCGGCCAAGGACTTGGATGTGCCTCGGCTGCAAGACACCCTGCGCCGAGCCAATGTCCGATTGGATTTCTGAGGCACCTCGTTATCGTCCGCACAACCCGAATCCACAGCCCGATTCCCTTTCCGAAGAAATCGGCTGTGGATTTTACATCTGCAATCCTTTTGGTGTATTCGTGAATCAGTCTAAAATCACGACTCTAACGTGTAAATTTGGTGGAAACCGACAAAACGACCAAATAAATTTGGTGGGAAGAAAAAGGGGAGTATTTTTGCAGTCACAATGAACCCTCTATGAAACGCTAAACAAAACAAACGTTTTTCCCCTCGCAGTGGTAACCCCCTACTCCTCGCAGTGAAAAATGCCACTCCTAACGATGCGAGTGAATTTCTCTAACGATGAAAAAAGTTTTTCGACATAAATTATGCCGCCCCCACTTCGCGCCCCCGGCACTGCATATCGCGGCATAAATATGCCGACCGTTTAATCAAGGCAATTATGGATAATTGGAGATAAACAATGTTACAGTATTCTTCGATTCCGTATATACCGAATAAATTCCATCCTCACGTTTACCAGCCTCAATACTTACAGTGTGCCAAGAGTTTTTGGTCACGGGGTATTCCTTAGTAAAATGTGATGTTTGTATCGTGTCGGAAATCTCATCTACATTGACGACAAGTAAAGTATTGGAAACAGTTGTTTTTTTTGTTACATTAACCTTCAAAATTTCATTGACAGCAACCACATTTGCTTCAAAGAAACCTGCTACTGAAATATAATAATCATTACCATTAACATTAACGATAGATTTTTGTTCAATTTTTCTTTCGTCATCGTCATCATCACATGACGATAACACCAGACAAAGCGATAACGCCATCGCAGCGATAAAAAACATTTTTTTCATAGGTTTTTGTTTACGTTTTTTTAATTGGTTGAAAAAGATTAAAACTGCCGTGACTAACCAGTTGTCAAAACTTCTCGGAAGTATTTAACCGTTAATTGAAAAAACACATCATTTGTTAGTAATCATTTGTCATACGGGTGCAATATCAATAAAGCCTATAATCTCCAGAGTCGGCAAAAGCAAACTAAACCCATAAACCAAGATATAAAAAAAAACGTGGAGACTATACTCGTTACTCGCTCCACTGCTTGAGGCCCTAGGAATTGCCCATCTTGTAAGAACAAGCAACTCAAGACCCCACGCCGATATGATATGATACAATTATCCACTATATGAGCACCAATCTCCCTCATTACAGAGAAATGGCACACAAACATACAGTAACAACTGAAACCAATGTCATACCCATGGGCATCTATCATTGCTAAGTCTCTTGACAAGATATGAGAGTTTCCTAGGCTTTCAAGCAGTCAAGAACAAAGCGCGTGATAAACGCCTTTTCCATATATGGTGTCCCCAAACAGCACTTCTCCCATCACTATGGAATCAGCCTTCCCATGCACAAAGGCACTTTCGGCGTGGAGACGTTGCAAATATATTGTTTTTCCGATTGTTTTCCAAGTTTTCAATGCTCATTGATGAAAAAATCTATCTTTTTGCATAGAATGTACGACATCTACCCTACAAGCGACAACCAGAAACGTGCTCACACCTTACAGAGGATGTACGCTCTCGAGGGGAAGGAAAGTTCTTGTTTTGCAGACAACAACTTGAAGTCTTGCTCTCGGAAACTATAATCGCCGTCG
>JAUNNV010000005.1 GCA_030531335.1 Bacteroidales bacterium | reverse complement strand
CGACGGATGCCAGATCGTGCTCTGGGGAGGCGACTTCGGCGACCCCAACACACCATACATAGCAGGCCCGAAGGGCAATGTATATAACAATTTCATCTGCGACATCCCCGACTGGCAACAGAAACTGGCTGAATATCCCGATCCGCTGCCGCAGAACACCGACTTCGAGGAGTGTGTGCGCACACGCCAGAAGTTTGCCCTGAACGAGGCCAACGGACATCGCAGCTGTACGCTCGTGAACATCGGAGCCGTGGCTCTACAGCTGAACCGCACCCTGCACTTCGACTCCGACAAGATGGAGTTCATCAACGACGATGCAGCCAACGCTTTGGTATATCAACCCATGAGAGCACCCTGGAAACTTTAACATTGCAAGGAGGACAAAACAAATGAAGGACATAAAAAGCTTGATGCTGAGCCTGCTGCTCGTAGTGGCATGTACGCTCACACTGAACGCACAGAACAACAACCGCACCGCCGAAACGAAAATCGTCGATGCACTCAACCAACTGCCTGCCGACAACCCCAAACTCTACAACAGCCTGATGGCCGATATCGCATCGACCGGCGAACAGGGTCTACAGATGCTTTTGGGCATGTTGCAGAAAAGCGACGAGAGCTTGCCGAAGGTGCAGTATGCACTTAACGCCTATGCCGCATACGCTGGTGCCAACGATTTCGACACCAAGCAGAAACAAATGATCGTGGATAACCTGAAGAAGGCCATCGAGGCCATCGACCTACAGCTGTCGGGCAATCCATTCAGCGACATTGTCAACAAGCCTGCCCTTGTCACCAACAAGGAACTGCTTGTACGCATGATGAAACAATTGGCACAGTATCCCTCGAAGCCAGCCGATGCCGTGGTGGAAACCGACGTGAAGGTGCTCACCGCCAACATGAAGGCTGCCGCTGCCGCCGTGAAGAAGGACAACACCTTCGAGAACCGCGCCAAGAACTATGCAGCCCTGCGTGAATACATCCAGGGTGCCGGCATAGCTGCCGCCACCAAGACCATCGTGAAGGCCATGAAGGAACCGTGTCGCGAATACCGTGCCGCCGCCATCAACGCCGTGAACGAAGGCAAGGAAGGAGCCGATGCTATCGCTCCCATGCTGGCCGAGGTCACCAAGGTACTTCCGAAGTTGGGCAACGAGGCAAAGGTGGATGTGCTGAAATGGCTTGCCATGTATCCACAGCTGGCCGACACCAAGGCCATTGTAGCCATGCTTGCCAATAAGGACAACACTGTGGCCGAAGCTGCCGCATGGACGCTCACACGCATTGGCAAGGCTGAGAACATTGCCGATGTGGCCGCCCTGCTGACATCGGCCGATGCACAAAAAGTGGCTTTGGCCGAGGCTTGCCTGAAGGCTTATCCCGGGAAGGTGACCGATGCCGCCACTTCGCTCGACCAGCTTACTGCCGACGGACAGGTGGCTGTGCTGAACCTCATCGCAGCCCGCAAGGACAAAGCGAAGAAAGACATCGTGACCTCCCAACTTGCCGCTACCGACAACAACGTGAAGAAGGCTGCCTATGCCGCCCTGAAGGCCGTAACGACCAAGGCCGACCTCAACAACCTCTACACCATACTCGAAGCCGCCGACAAGGAATATGTGGCCGATGTGCAGGATGCCATCGTGGTTGTTCTGAATGAGTTGGATGCCAACGAGAAGTACGACACCATCGTGGCACGCAAGGATGCCGTACAGGAAAGCAAGCAGGCTCTCTACTGGCCCGTCATCTTCCGCATTGCCGACAACAGCAAGCTGCTCGGCATCTGCCGCAACTTGCAGAAGGAAGGCAAGGCCGCGTTGCTCGGCGATGCCTTCAGCTCCTACATGAACTCCATCTCCAACAAACTGCCCGGAGCACAACGGCTGCTCATGCTCGAAAACGCCATGCAGTTTGCCCAGGACAACAACCAAAAGGCGCAGGTGCTTGCTGCCGTGGCAAAGACAAAGACATTCTTAGGAATCGTCTTCCTCGGCAAATACATAGAGACCGCTGAGTTGCAACAGGCTGCCGCACAGGCCATCCGCACACTGGCTGTAAGCGACGAGACCATCAACGGCCCCGAGGTGAAAGCCTTGCTGAAGCGTGCGAAGGAAGTGATTACAGGCGGTGATGCCGGTTATCAGAAGACGGAGATAGACCAGCAGCTTGAGAAACGTGCCAACGACGAAGGTTTCGTAAGCATGTTCAACGGCAAGGACCTCACCGGCTGGAAGGGTCTGTTGCTCGCTCCCTACGACAACCCCATCAAACGTGCCACGCTGAAGGCTGCCGAACTGGCCAAGCGTCAGCAGGAGGCCAACGAGTCCATGAAGAAGAACTGGACGGTGGAGGATGGCAACATCGTGTTCAGCGGCAAGGGCGAAAGCCTTGCCACCGAAAAGCAGTATGGCAACTTCGAGATGTATGTAGATTGGAAACTCTATCCGGGTCCGGAACCCGACGCAGGCATTTACCTTAGAGGTGCCCCACAGGTTCAGATTTGGGACATCGCCCGTACCAACGTGGGCGCACAGGTAGGTTCAGGTGGACTCTACAACAACAAGATAAACGAGTCGAAACCCCTGAAGGTGGCCGACAACGCACTGGGAGAATGGAACAGCTTCTACATCAAGATGGTCGATGAGAGCGTGACGGTCTATCTGAATGGTGAACTGGTGGTGGATAACGTAGTGATGGAAAACTACTGGGATCGCTCGTTGCCGATTTTCTGGAAGGAGCAGATTGAGCTGCAGGCACACGGAAGCCGCGTGGCCTACCGCAACCTCTACATCCGCGAACTCCCACAGGCCGAACCCATCACCCTGTCGAAGCAGGAGCAAAAGGAAGGCTTCAAGCTGTTGTTCGACGGCACTTCGCTCAACAACTTCCAAGGCGACAAGGTGAACTACTCCACCGAGAATGGCACCATAGCTGTTCGTCCTGTAGGACGCGGTTTCGGCAACCTCTATACCAACGACGAATACACCGACTTCATCTTCCGCTTCGAGTTCAAGCTCACCGAAGGAGCCAACAACGGCATCGGCATCCGTGCCGAGATGGGCAAGGACGCTGCCTACTACGGCATGGAAATCCAGGTGCTCGACCATTACAACAAAATCTACCAACCGGGATTGCGCGACTACCAGTATCACGGCTCAGTGTATGGCATCATCCCTACCCAGAACCGCGACCAACTGAAGCCTGTCGGCGAATGGAACGAAGAGGAAATCTATGTCAAGGGCGACAACATTCGTGTGACGCTCAACGGCGTGGTCATTACCGAAGGCAACATCCGCGAGGCCACCAAGAACGGCAACTACGACAAGAAGGAGCATCCGGGCTTGTTCAACAAGAAAGGCTACATCGGGTTCCTCGGCCATGGCTCCACATTGTGGTATCGCAACGTGAGGGTAAAGGCCCTGAAGTAACATATCCCAATCCCAATACACACGCCAGCACATCACACACTGCTGGCGTGTGTCATATTCTACCGTTGTGACAAGTCATTGATCCTTAATCCAAAATTAAAATGAATACCATCCTGTTATTGCTCTCAGTCTTTTCCTTCGCGGTAAAGGCTCCCACAGAAGTGCCCCCACAAGGCATCGACGCCGATTTCTACATCAATCTGAAGAGTGCCACTACTCCCCAGCACTGGACTTTCGAATACGAGGACGGTGGGCAGTGGATAAAGTGTGGCACCGGGATCGACGTGAAGCACTACGCCCAGGACGAGGTCGCCACCTTTGTGCAGAGTTTCACGGTGAAGCATCCCTCCGACAGCATCCGCGTGCGGATGACAAGCGATGAGGGATCCGATGCCAAACTTTGTACCGGCACCTGGGGCAATCCGCAAGTCGTGCCGTACTCTGGAATCCCCGTCGTCGATACGAAGGACATTGCGTTCATCGGCAATTCGTTCACCTTCTATTATGCATCGTACTTCCTGTTGAAACAGATTGCCCGCGTGCAAGGACACCAAATACGCATGAAGTGTAGCCTGCGGGGTGGCTACACACTCGGCAAGCACTTGGGGACAGAACGCTTTCCGACGGTCGAAAACGGAGGTCCCTACGATGTCGTGCTGTTTCAGGACCAGAGCCAGAATGCCGCATACTATGCTTCCGACAAGCGACATGCCTCGGTGCAGGGCGAAGCCCAGCAAATAGCCCAACGGATGCGGGCAGGCTCTCCCAAGGCAAGCATCATTTATGAGTGTACGTGGGCCTACGAGGATTCCAAGGCAAGTTTCGGAGGATTCAAGTCGTTTCGCAATTTCGACAAGCAGCTTCGCAAGGGCAGCAAGGCCGTCGTGCGGAAGTCGGCCGACATCAATCTCCTTTCTCCCATAGGCCAAGCTTTCGAGTTGGCACGGAAAGAAGGCATCAATGTGTATGGTCCCGACAAGAAGCATCAAAACCTCGAAGGCAGTTATCTGAAAGCCTGCGTGAATTACCTGCTCATCTATGGTGGGAACTTCGATGAGTCGGTTTCGTTGGATTGTGGTCTGGATCATGCCACTGCCTTGTCGCTGCGACAGATTGCAGGCAAGGTCGTGAAGCGTTGAGACACATCTGAAAAACGCCCCAATATACCTTTGTGATTTAAACAAAAGTCAGAACTTTTAAGCTTAATAAACAAATCCGAGTTAAACTTTCAAGAAACGGCCAAGTCAAAAGACTGTTTCGAAATAGGAGTATGATAAGAAAGGCTTTATTTTTAATCGGATTGATGTCGATTACGTTCAGTCAGGTATCGGCACAAAAAGCGACTGTGAGTGGAAAGGTAGTAGATGGAGAAGACAATAGCACTGTCCCTCAAGCAACCGTGGTGCTGCTGGCATTGCCAGACAGCTCCATGGTTGTGGGAAACGTCACCAACAACAGCGGCTTGTTCTCCATGACGGCCAAGCCTGGCAAGTATGTGCTTCGGGTGTCGTTCGTAGGCTATGTGGCACAAGAAAGAAACATCGTGCTGAAAAACAAGGATATAAACATCGGAACAATTGCACTGAAAACAGATGCCGTGATGCTGAAAGAAGCGGTAGTGACTGCCGAAGCCCCACCCGTAACAGCCGTGGAAGACACCATCCAGTATAGCTCTTCGGCCTATCGCACCCCACAAGGAGCCATGCTGGAGGAACTGGTGAAGAAACTGCCGGGTGCCGAGGTTGACGAATCCGGAACTGTAAAAATCAATGGCAAGGAGGTGAAAAAACTCTACGTGAGCGGAAAGGAGTTTTTCGGTGGCGACGTGAAGACAGGTTTGCAGAACATTCCGGTGGATATGGTCGATAAGTTGAAAGCATACGACCGCAAATCCGACTATACCCGCCAGACCGGCATTGACGACGGCGAGGAGGAGACCGTGCTCGACCTGACCGTGAAAAAAGGAATGAACCAAGGACTGTTTGGCAACTTCGACCTTGGCATCGGCACAAAAGACCGCTATGCCGAGCGCGGAATGGTGAACTATTTCAACGACAAAACCCAGATGTCGGTGATTGGGAGCGGAAACAATGTAAACGACCGGGGATTCTCGGGCGGAGGCCCTGGCGGACCGAGGGGACGAAGCAATGGGCAGGTAACTACAAAGACCGCCGGCGTGAACTTCGCCAAGGAAACGGCAAAAACGGAATTCGGCGGGAGTGTACGCTACAATTATCGCGACAACGACACCTACAGCATTGGCAGCAGGGAGGGCTTCCTGAAGTCGGGAAACACTTTCTCGAACTCCAACTCGTTGAGCCGCAACAAGACCGACAACCTGAACGCCAACTTCCGATTGGAATGGAAGCCCGACAGCATGACACAGATTCTGTTCCGACCGAACCTGTCGTACTCGAAAGGAAACTCCAAGTCGAGCGGACTGTCAAGCACATTCAATGCCGATCCCTACAGCATCGTAAACGACCCCAATGCCTATCTGGAATTTATCGAGGATCCGGCACAAGACCCGCTTCGTGCCATCCGTGTGAACTCCAGCGTAAACGATTCGAGAACCAACAACAACAGCCTTTCGTTCAGTGCCAATGCCATGATAACGAGAAAGCTGAACGACAGAGGACGCAACATCAACCTGAATTTCAACATCGGCGCGGGGGATAGCGAAAACAAATCGTACTCGGACAACGAGACCCGCTACTACCAGTTGCAGAAGGACTCGACGAACATCCGCCGACGCTACATCACCACTCCCAGCGACAATTGGAACTACAGCATCAGGGCATCGTATAGCGAGCCCATCACCAATACGGTTTTCCTCCAAGTGAACTATCGTTTCCAATACCGCTACACCGACAGCAAACACTCCACCTATAGCCTGTATCCCACATTCCCCGATTGGACATTGGGAATGCCCCTGCCAACCAACTACGAACAGACCTACGATTCGGAACTCAGCAAGGATGCCAACTATAAGTATTTCAACCACGAGGTGCAACTTGGCTTCCGGGTGAATGAAAAGAAATACCGCCTGCATGCTGGTGTGCGATTCCTGCCACAAAACACCAAGTTGAATTACAAAAAGGGTGATTTCATGACGGATACAATCCGAAACGTATTCAATGTCGCACCAAATCTCGACTTCCAATACCGATATTCCAAGACAAGCCAACTACGCATCACCTATCGTGGCAATGCCAGTCAACCTGGCATGGAAGACTTGTTGCCCATCGTTGACAACTCCAATCCTTTGAACATAAAGGTGGGAAATCCGGGACTGGAGCCATCGTTCAATCATAATGCGAGCTTGTTCTTCAATTCGTTCAATGCCGACAAGCAACAGGGTGTCGTGACCCACCTCAATGCCTCGATGACCCAAAACAGCATCAGCAGCAGCACCCAATACGATGCCACCACAGGTGGAAAGATTACGACCCCCAAGAACATCAACGGCAACTGGAACGCTTTCGGCATGTTCATCTTCAACACGGCCTTCCGCAACAAGAAGTTCACGATGAGCACCATGACAAACGCACGCTATGCCAACAATGTGGATTTCCTGTTCAACGATGAGACAAAGGTCGATGACAAGAACACCACCACCGACTTGTCGGTCATGGAACGCCTGCAATTCAACTATCGAAACGACTGGATAGATTTCGGCATACACGGAACCATAAACTACCAATGGGAAAAGAGCAAGCTACAGCCCGACCAAAACCAAGAGCCCTACACCTACACGTATGGTGCAAGCACCAATTTCAACCTGCCTTGGAACATGTCGGTTTCGACCAACATATCGAACATGAGCCGCCGAGGATATACCGACAACAGCTACAACAACGACGAGTTGGTGTGGAACGCCCAAATCGCGCAGACCTTCCTGAAAGGAGCCCTGACCATCAGCGCGGAATGGAACGACATCCTGCAACAGCAAAGCACCGTGGTCCGCTCGCTGAACGCCAACTCACGAAGCGTGACACAGTACAATGCCATCAACAGCTATCTGATGTTCCACTGCATCTACCGCTTGAACCTGTTTGGCGGCAAGGACGCACGACAGGGAATGCGTGGACGTGGTGGTAGGCCAGGAATGATGCCTCCTCCTGGCGGCTTCGGTGGTGGTTTCGGAGGTGGAAGAAGATTCTGACAATCCATAACCTTACAGAAAAGCGAGCCAAGGCTTGCTTTTCTTGCATTTATGCGTTATATTTGCAGCCAAATCCATAATATGGTGTATTATGAAAATACTACATTCTATAAGACTGCTGTTCTGGAACCTTGTAGCCATCGTTCTTTTTGTCGCGGCTACGGCATACACTGCTTTGCTATGGATGGATTCATACACACGTCACGGCGAGACGGTGACGGTGCCCAATGTCAAGGGGCTGCCCATGGAGCAAGCCATGAACGAACTCGGCAAGCAACTGCTCAAGTCACAAGTCATCGATTCCACCTACGTGAGGGGTATGCCGGCAGGAGCCGTGCTGGAACAGATTCCAGAAGGAGCCTCAAAGGTCAAGGAAGGGCGCATGGTTTATTTGACCATCAACACCGGAACCATACCGACACTCATCATCCCCGACTTGATAGACAACAGCTCATTCCGGCAGGCCGAAGCCAAACTACGCTCGATGGGGTTCAAGCTGAATGCGCCTGAAATGGTGCCGGGCGAGCGCGACTGGGTGTATGGCATAAAACACAATGGCCGTCTGCTACATTCGGGTGACAACATCGCGCGCGACTCATACCTGACGCTATGTATAGGAAATGGAGGAGTGGAGGCCGATGACCTGAAGCCCGACACCGTCGTAACGGTGGAGCCAATCCAGAACACTCCGACTGTTGTCGATGACAACTGGTTCTAATCAATCAAAAGGTCAAGCTATGGAAGAGTTCATTGAGGACATTGACGATTGTCTGGACGACGTCGAACCAGTCATCGACGACCCCGACAAGTTGTATGAACACTTCCGCATAGTGGCCGACAAAGGGCAGACGCAGCTCCGTGTCGATAAGTATCTGTTCGACCACCTGCCCAACTCCAGCCGAAACCGCATACAGAAAGCAGCCGATGCCGGATTCGTAATGGCAAACGGCCGGGTGGTGAAAAGCAACTACAAGGTGAAGCCGTGCGATGTAATCACCGTCATGATGAATCGTCCGCGCTACGAAAACGACATTGTCCCGGAAGACATACCTTTGGATGTAGTGTATGAGGACGAGGACTTGATGGTTGTGAACAAGCCAGCCGGACTGGTGGTCCATCCGGGGTGTGGCAATTACCACGGCACACTCGTCAATGCCATAGCATGGCATTTAAGAGACAATAAGGACTACGACCCCAACGACCCGCAAGTGGGACTGGTGCATCGCATCGACAAGGACACTTCGGGCTTGCTTGTGGTAGCCAAGACCCCCGACGCGAAGACCCATCTGGGCAGGCAATTCTTCAACAAGACCACCCAACGAAAATACAACGCCCTGGTGTGGGGTATTGTCGATAAGGATGAAGGAACCATCGAGGGAAACATTGGGCGCAACCCCAAGGATCGGATGCAGATGGCCGTATTGTCGGATGCCACCCAAGGCAAACACGCGGTCACACATTACCGCGTAGTCGAACGGATCGGGTACGTCACTCTCGTGGAGTGTGTACTCGAAACGGGCAGGACACACCAGATACGTGTCCACATGAAGCATATCGGACACGTGCTGTTCAACGACGAACGATATGGCGGACATGAGATACTAAAGGGAACCACTTTCGCGAAGTACAAGCAATTTGTCAGCAACTGTTTCAACATCTGTCCTCGTCAGGCCCTTCACGCCACGACGTTGGGATTCATTCATCCACGGACAGGCGAGCATTTGTTTTTCACCTCGTCGCTACCCGACGACATGACCCAACTGTTGGAACGGTGGCGGCATTATATCATGAATAGAGAATCATGAAAAAAAGAACCATAGCCATTGTGTGTGGCGGCGACTCCAGCGAGTTCGAGGTTTCGCTGCGAAGCGCCCAGGGAATCCAGTCATTCTTGGACAAGGAGCGTTACAACCCATATATTGTGGAAATGCGCGGACTCGACTGGCATGTAGTACTGAAAAACGGTCGTAAGGCAATCATCGACCGTAATGACTTCAGCTTTGAGGAGCGCAAACGGCGCAAGACCTTCGATTTCGCATACATCATCATCCATGGGACTCCCGGAGAAAATGGAATCCTGCAAGGATATTTCGACCTGTTGGACATCCCTTATTCAGGCTGTGGCGTGCTGGCTTCATCCATGACCTTCCACAAGTTCACATGCAACCAGTATCTGAAAGGCTTTGGTGTCCGGGTGGCCGACTCCGTGTTCATGCGGCATGGATTCAAGGTTGACACCGACGAAGTAATCGACAAGGTGGGATTGCCCTGCTTCGTGAAACCCAATGCCGACGGCAGCAGCTTCGGCATTTCAAAAGTCAAGACAAAGGAACAACTTCTTCCGGCCATGGAAAAGGCCTTTGCCGAGGGAGGCGATGTGGTGGTGGAGAGTTTTGTTGCTGGCACCGAGGTCACGTGCGGTTGTTACAAGACAAGCTCCAAGGAAGTCGTATTCCCGCTTACCGAGGTGGTGACAGCCAACGAATTCTTCGACTATGACGCCAAATACAATGGCCAGGTCGATGAGATAACACCCGCCCGCATCCCTGAGGAAACGGCCGAACGAATTCGGCTGCTCACATCGACCATCTACGACATCATGGGATGCAGCGGAATCATCCGTATCGACTACATCGTCACCCCCGAGGGCAAAATAAACCTGATAGAGGTGAATACCACCCCAGGCATGACAGCCACGAGTTTCATTCCCCAGCAAATCCGTGCCGCAGGCTTGGACGTAGAGGATGTGCTGACCGAAATTATCGAAGAAAAAATCCAACAATCATGAATATTCCCAACGAGTTTGACGACATTCGTCCGTATTGCGAAGAAGAGTTGCCGGAAGCATTCGAACGCCTGCTTGCCGACGAGCAGTTCCAAGGACTGGCGAAGCTTCTTTTCCCACAAATCACCATAGACGTTGTCCGCGCCAAAATGCAGCAGTGCAAATCCGGGCGCGATTTCGAGAAGGTGTTTGTATATGATTTCATCACCAGCATCATACAACAACATACCGATGGCGCCGATTTCGACTGCTCGCGATTGACCGACCGACAAACCCACTACACCTTCATCTCCAACCATCGCGACATCGTCGTTGACCCAGCCTTACTTTGCTACGGACTGATCAATGAAGACATGAACACCGTTGAGATCGCAATCGGCGACAACCTTCTGGCCCGCAAATGGATAGAGACGCTTGTACGTATCTGCAAGGCCTTTGTCGTGAAACGAGGCTTGGGTTTGCGCAAACAATTGCAAGCATCTGTCCAACTGTCGCGTTACATCCATTTCGCCGCGACCCAGAAAAACGAGAACATCTGGATAGCACAACGTCAGGGACGCGCGAAGGATTCCAACGACCGCACCCAAGACAGTGTCTTGAAAATGATGGCCATGGGTGGCGAAGGATCCCCCATAGAGAGTTTGAGGCAACTCAATCTGGTGCCACTGTCGTTGTCGTACGAGTACGACCCCTGCGATTATCTGAAGGCCAAGGAAGCACAACAGAAACGCGACGATGCCGATTTCAGAAAATCCCCCCAAGACGACCTGCTGAGCATGCAGACGGGAATCTTCGGTTACAAAGGGCACATACATTTCCAAACGTCCTGTTGCCTCAACGACGAACTCGACGAAATAGGCAGGATGCACCTGCCCAAGACAGAGCTCTTCGGCTTCATGGCAAAACGCATCGACCGTCATATCCACCAAAACTACCGCATATATCCGTGCAACAGGGTGGCACTCGACATGCTTGAGGGAAGAGGCGACGGCATGTACTCCTCCGAAGAAAGAGATCGGTTCGAGCAATACCTGCAACAGCAAATCGGCAAGATTGAATTGCCCGACAAGGACATCCCATTCCTACGCGAAAGAATCCTTGAAATGTATGCCAACCCACTGAAAAACCATCTTGAGGCAATCCAATGAAGTGGTGCCTTGCAATCATATTGGGAATGACACTGTTGGCCTCCTGTGGAAACGATGCGCCAGCCTATCCCGATTTGGTCACATCGTTTGTAGATATGCGCATATCGTCGGGCCATCGCGAGCATTGGATGCAAACCGACGATGGGCAACAATACGCTTTTACCAGCTCATGCAATCTGGACGACTTTGTCCGCGACAGCCTGTACCGGGTTGTGTGTCGCTTTGAGTTGCTCGATGCCCAAAATGCCAAGGTGTATGCTGTTGCCAAAACACTTTCATCCTACCCCCAACATCATACGGATTTTCAGACCGACCCGGTGAAGGTGCAAAGCGTTTGGCAAAGCGGAACGTATCTCAATATGGTGCTCGAAGTGATGGCCCACGACGCGAAACACGATTTTGGCTTTGCCATCGAGCAGATTGACGACACCAATATGCGCATCACCTTCATCCACGACCGAAAGAACGACATCGAAGGGTTCTATGAAAAGGTGTATGCGTCGGTACCACTCTCGCAATATGCCGAGTGGATAGACAAAGGCAATGCCTTAGAATTTTGCGTGAACACATACGAGGGAATGCAAAGCTACACGGTGAGACCATTCTGAAAAAAGAGACCAAGCCTTAAATAATTTTTTTTACGTATGAAACGAATCATCCTTTTGTTCTGTATTGCGTTGCCATGTGTGTGTAGCGCACAGTTTAAGAATCTCTATGGCCCCTATCTGCAGAATGTGACCGACACGGAAGCCACGATTGTGTGGGAGGCAAGCGCCACCTCCATCGGATGGGTGGAGATAGCACCCGACGACGGCACACACTTCTATGCGGAAGAGCGTCCGAAGATTTTCGACACCAACATCGGCATCAAGCGCGAATCCACCTTGCATGCAGTAGCCATCAAGGGGCTGCAACCCGGAACCACCTATCGCTACCGCATCTACTCGCAGGAAGTCCTTTCACACCAAGCCATCTATGTAAGATATGGCATGGTGGCAGCCACTGCCGTATATCAGGTAGAACCCCTGCGCTTCACCACCCTGGATCCTCGGAAAGCAGAGACATCGTTTGTCGTCATGAACGACATTCACGGACGGCGTGGCCTCATCACCAAGTTGCTTGGCATAGCCGATTATCAGAATCGCGACATCATCATGTTCAACGGCGACATGGTTTCGATTTTCAACCAACGCGACTCCGTCTTCTCACAGTTCATGACAGAGTGTGTCAACCTTTTCGCAAAGGAAAAATGTCCATACTACGTGCGGGGCAACCACGAGACACGCGGAGAATTTGCCTTCCACTTCCACGACTATTTCAACCCTCGCCAACCCAATCTGTATTTCACCTTCCGGCAAGGGCCTGTCTGCTTCATTTGTTTAGATTCGGGCGAGGACAAGCCAGATTCCGACATTGAGTATGGCGGCATCGTAGCCTACGACACCTATCGGTCGGAACAAGCCGAATGGCTGAAGACCCTTCGCGACAACCCAGACGTGCGCGATGCAAAGTTCCGTGTTGTGGTTGTACACATGCCCACCGTGGTGAAAAAGAACAATTGGCATGGTGGGATGGATTGCTTGCAAAAGTTCACACCTATTCTGAACGAAATGAGCATCGACGTGATGTTGTGCGGACACACACACCGCGATTCGTTCCATCCGGCCGACAACACCGTGAGGTACCCGGTGTTGGTCAACTCGAACAATGGCATCATCGATGCCCATACCGAGGGGAGCCAACTTGTGGTTCGTGTGCTGAACACGGAAGGCAAGGAGGTGACCAATCAAGTGTTTCGTGCCAAATAATGTCCTGGCAACACAGCAGTGGGCCATCCCCTATTTGTTTTGTCCCAAGTCCAACACAAAGGTGACGTGATAACCGCTATCGGCTTTTCCCGTTAGTTCAAGCGAACCGCCCAACATAGCCATGATTTGTCGGGACAACGCAAGGCCTATTCCGGTTCCTGTAGATTTGGTGGTGTAGAATGGGACGAAGATGTCTCTTCTGACTTCCGCGGGAATCGGTGTGCCATTATTGCTGATGCGAAGAGCAGATTCCCTCCAAGCACATTCCACGATTTGGGCATCGGCTTCCATGGCATTCTTAATGATGTTGCCAAGAACCTGACGCAGGAGAGACTCGTCGGTATTGACGACAGTATCTTCTGGAATATCGACCTTCCAAGCCACATTGGGGTATAAGGCCATGATGCTTGCGACGAGACATTTCAGTTGCAGGGAAGCGATGACAGGCTCCTGAAGTTGGGTAAGCTTGCGATAGCCAACCACAAAGGCCACCAGATTGCCGGCTGCCTCATTGATGGCATGGATGCCTTTCTCCAACGATGTGCCTACGACCTTGGGATGCTCAAGATAGGCCTGACTGATACTCTGGATGGGAGTGCACACATTCATTATCTCATGTGTAAGCACGCGCGTGAGCTTCTGCCATGACTCCACTTCCTTCTGAGCCACCAGTTTGTTGATGTCCTGCCCGAGACCGTTCAGGGCCTCCTGCAATGCTCTTTCGCCATAAAACAAACCTCTGACAGGCAGATGGAAGGTGAATTCGTGATTCCTGACAGCCTCGCGCATCAGTCGGGCACGCAATTTCAATCTGTTCTGATGATGAAAGAAGAAGGCCATGCCAACGAAAACGATGACGACGACCAAGACTACAACTGTTGTCATTTGCCCAACTTTTTGTATAACCGTTGACGTGAGATCTCAAGCAGTTCGGCAGCCTTGCTGATATTGCCGTGACACTTATCCACCACCTTGCGCACATGCTCCTCTTCCATCCTCTCCAATGGAACAACCTCCGTATTGGCATCAATGGCGTCCTTGAGCACACGGATCAGCTCGTGGTTGTCCCATGGTTTCACGACGAAATCCACAGCGCCACTCTTCAAGCCCTTGACAGCCAGTTTCACATCTGCGTATGCCGTCATCAGCACGATAGGGATATCCGGGTGCCTGCGGTGAACAGCCTGCACCCACATCAATCCTTCGTGGCCATTGTTCACCCCAAGAGAGAAGTTCATGTCGAGCAGAATGATGTCAACCGCCACCTGTTCAAGAGTAGTCAGGATGTTCTCCGGTTTGGTAAGGGAAAGAATGCGCTCGAAGACCCCATCCAAGCATATCTCCAGAGTAGTGAAGATGGACGTGTTGTCGTCCACAACAAGTATGGTTCCGTAGTTTGCCATGGCTTAAAGCTCGTATGAATCGTTCAACTGTATTTCCGCCCGCACCTCACCCCAATGTTCGTTATGCACCAACCCTTCTGTGGCAATAGAATATCGGTGAAAGCGCCATTGTCATCACTACTACCGCATGCGACAAAGACAATATCCTCATCGCGAGGATGCCCACCCATTCCCCCGAACGACCCTATCTCAGACAGGAAGCCAGAACGTGGCGCATCCATCCGGGGAAGTTCGTCAAGGAACACAACCTTCTTGGTTGGTGAGCCGGCTTGCCCTGAGCCTGTCGAATGGGAATCCATGACTTCAGGCAGATTGACGACAAAACGCCTCAGTTCACTGAAAGCATCCCCCCAGTTCGTCAGTTCGGGAGCATCTTTCTGACCATGTTCCTTCAATGCCCTACGGAAACGAACCAGCTGTTTCCTCGCAGTCTGTTTGGCAGCACCAGCAAACTGCAAAGCGAATTTTCGACGAACCGAACGCAGAGCCCAAGCTTGCTTGTGGTCTGCTGAGGTGAGGAAGAAAATCTGCAAAGCGAATTTTCGACGAACCGAACGCAGAGCCCAAGCTTGCTTGTGGTCTGCTGAGGTGAGGAAGAAAATCTGCGAAGCGAATTTATAATCGTACGCCTCACGAACAAGGAAAGTCTTGCCTACACGACGTCTGCCATATACGGCAATAAATTGAGAGTACTCTTCCGAAAGAGCATTCTGAAGTGTCATTTTTTCTTTGTCTCTGCCTATAAGCATTGCAGTAAGGCCTAAATCTGATTTTGGTGCAAAAGTAATGATTTCGGGCGTAAATTAGCGGAAACCTATAAGAAAATGCAGTTTCCGCGCGTTTATTAACGATTTTTGTCACCCAAAGCAACCATTTTACTTAATCCGATGGTACATTTGGCGCGATATTGATGTGGCATTTGGCAATGTTAGGATGAACTTATTTGTGCACAAAAAGCCGATTTTTAGACACCTCCAAACCGAAAGTGTATTGTTTTAATACAGAAAGGTGTATTGTTTTAATACAATCTTACGCTGGAGAGATAAGAATCCATTGTCACTTGTGACCTTGACGGTAATTTTGCATCAAAATTCAGAGCAAATAGTAAATGATAAAATTGTAAATGAATAGGCTCACGTACATATTGCTTTTCATGACCTGTCTGGAGGGGTACGCTCAAAAGCCATGGACGGTTGACAGGTGCATGCAGTATGCTGTCGCGCACAATCATGAGGTGCGACTGCAGGACATTGCGCTTGATGACTACAAGGCAGAGAAGGTAAGGGTTATTGGTTCTTTCCTCCCAGCTGCAGAGGGCTCAATTGGAGGGCAGTACAACTTTGGCCGTGCCATTGACCCAGAGACAAACACCTACACCAACGTCAGCACATTCTACAATTCGTATGGGCTGAATGCCGGCATTCCTGTGTTCGATGGATTCCAACGCTACAACAATTTGCGTGCCGCCAAGGCGAATGTGCTGATGGGCAAGAGTCAGCTGATGGCGCAGAAAGATGCCACAGCCCAGAAGGTGCTGGAAACCTACGTGATGGCGCTGTATTATAAAGGATGTATAGACCTTGCCACCCAAAAGAGGGCCGAGAGCGAGATGCTCCTTCGCCAGACAAAGGTCATGGCAGAGGTTGGACAAAAGGGAGAAGCCGACGTGGCTCAGATGCAAGCAACATACGCCACCGATGACTTTGAGGTGACACACCAGCATAGTCTCTATGAAAATGCCATGCTGTCGCTGAAGCAGCTGATGAATTACCCGATTGATGGCGCTCTTGAGATTGCGGAATACAGTGAAGAAACTTTGGAGCTGGCAGATACTGAGGAGGCAGATGTTTTTGGAAAAGCGAGACTTTCCAATCCAGAAATCAAGCAGGCAGAATACAGCCTACAGTCAGCCAAATATGCCTACCGCTCCAGCAAAGGAGCCTTGTACCCCTCAATCTCCCTGGGCGCAGGCATTTCCACCACATACTACAAGCAGTTGAACGTGCCGAACGTGACAAGCTTCGATGAGCAGTTCCGAAACAATGCCGGTCGGTATGTGTTTGCCTCGCTCTCCATCCCGATATTCAACCGACTCAGCACACTGGCCAACATTCGCCGCCAGCGAAACAACGTCAAAAGAGCTGAAGAGGAACTGGCATATCGCAACAGCGAACTGCAACGACTGATTCAGGAAGCCATCGCGGATCAGGAGAACAGCCGCAAGGAAACCGAGAAGATGACGGCAAAGGTGAAATCCGACAGCCTTGCGACGCACCTCACCATCCGTAAGTACGAGGAAGGGCTGGCATCGTCCATCGATGTGCAGACACAGACGGTCACACTTCTACAGAGCAAAGTCCAGTTGCTGCAATGCCAGCTTACATACATCTACAAAACACGCATGTTGAATTATTACAAAGGCACACCACTCATTGAGTATTAGAAATAAATAGTAAATCTATAAATAGTAAATAAAATTGTGGACAGAATAATAGAGAAGAAACGCGGCCTACAGAAGAAGCACATTCCCTATATGGCAGGAGGCGCGTTCGTATTGATTGTATTGCTGTGGATCTTCTTCGGCAACCATCAGAGCACGATGCAGGTAGATGCTGAGGACGTGACCATCAGCAATGTCACGCGAGGAGAGTTTAAGGACTACGTACGTCTCAACGGTACGGTCATCCCTATCCAGGTGGTGCATATCTCTCCCGAAGAGGGCGGCATCGTGATGGAGAAGGTGGCAGAGGAAGGGCAAGCCGTGAAGAAGGGTGATGTCATCATCCGTCTCTCCAACAGTAACCTCGACCTGCAGATTCTCAATGCCGAGGCAGAACTGGCAGAAAAGCAGAACCTGCTGCGCAACACGCAGGTAGCGATGCAACAGGACAAACTGAACAACGAAACGGAACAGGCAACGCTCAACATGGACGTGGAGCGTAAGCATAGAGCCTTCGAGCAGAACGAACGCCTCTACAAGGAAAAGCTAATATCCAAAGAGACATACCTTCAAGCCAAGGAGGAATACGAGCTCTCCCAAAAGAAGCAGACACTCATCGGTGAACGACTGAAGAAAGATGCCCAGTACCGCGACATACAAATGGAGCAGATGGAGGACAACCTTGCCAACATGCGACGCAATGTAGTGCTGGTGCGCGACCGCAAAGGCAAACTTGAGGTGCGTTCTGCCATCGACGGAGAGTTAGGGCTGCTTGACGTGGAACTTGGTCAGAGTATCACAGCGGGGCAAAAGATAGGACAGATCAACGACCTGAGCGACTTCAAGATAGAGGCACAGATTGACGAACACTACATCGACCGCATCAAGGCAGGTCTCTCTGCCACCTTCGAGCGCGATGGCAAGACCTACAACCTCACTGTGCGCAAGGTTTATCCAGAGGTGCGACAAGGTAAGTTCCGCACGGACTTGGTCTTTACAGGAACTCGTCCAGACAACATCCGCTCCGGCCAAACCTATTACCTAAACCTCGAATTAGGCAAACCAACCCAAGCCGTTCTCATCCAGAAGGGTACCTTCTTCCAAACCACAGGGGGCAATTGGATATTCGTACTCGACAAAAGTGGCAGCAAGGCATACCGCCGCAACATCCGCATCGGTCGCCAGAACCCTCAGCATTACGAGGTGGAGGAAGGACTGGAACCAGGCGAGCGCGTCATCACCAGTGGATACGAGGCATTTAAAGACAATGAAGTATTGAAATTGAAATAAGATAAACAACAAATATGGACTTTATCAATTACATTTTAGCAGCCATAAAGGCACTCCCTGCCAAAGGTCGCAGGAATGGCATCAAGATTATCTCGTTAGGATTGGGCCTTGCTGTGAGCTTGGTTCTTCTTACCAAAGTATGTTTTGAGCAGACATACGATAGTTGCTTTGACGATTCAGAAAGAATCTTCTACATCACAGAGAGTGCTGTGATTAACAATCAGGAGCAGAGTCATGAAAAGACTCCTGGCGGCATTGCTCCACTGATGAAAACATATTTTCCTGGCATAGAAGAGGCATCGAGATGGACATATCTTTCGAGCGACACTAAGGTGAACATACAAAACAGCGACCGCAAGGCAAGTGTGGAACGTGTGATACTTGCTGATTCTTGTTTCTTCAAGATACTTGACCGAAAGTGCTTGGCAGGAAGTCTTGTTGAACCTCTGGGAGTGAAAGCAAATGCTGTTATCTCATCGTCGATGGCAATGAAACTATCAGGAATCAGCAATCCTATTAGTGCCGCCGAACAGATAACGGGAAAGGTCTTCACACTTGAAGATGATGCGAATGGGGTTGCTGTTACTATTTCTGGAGTATATGAGGACTATCCTGCAAATACAAGCTATCGACCGGATATTGTAGTTTCTCTTCCAAGTATCAGCTTATATGGCATGGTTGACAAGTCGGATGGGGTTGTAGGCAATGACCGTTACTCTTCATTGATAAAACTTGCGGACAGATCTACAGCAGAGCAAATCAATAAGGGAATGAGCGGATTCATCGCTCGTTACATACCTCGCGAAGAGATGCTGAATGCAGGATTGGAAATACATTTTGCTGTACATCCGTATGAAGAGTTCCATAGTAAGAATTCCAACTCAAGAAATATGATGTTGGTTCTCACTTTTGTTGCATTGGCACTTTTGCTGACCTCTGTCTTAAATTATCTGCTTGTCGTGATTTCCAATACCGTAAGCAGAAGCCGTGAAATGGCGTTACGCAAATGTATGGGTAGCGATACCCTCGACATGTACAGCATGATGACGGCTGAGTCACTAGTGCATACCATTGTTGCATGCATCATTGCCATAACCCTAATCTATGCTTCAAGAGGCACGGTTGAAACTCTTTCAGGAACGTCTGTATCAGATTTGTTTACAGGAAAACCTCTGTTTATTGCTGCTATTGTCGTTTTGTTCGTATTCATACTCAATTCCGTTATTCCTGCAGCAATGTACAACAGAATTCCTGTGGCAACAGTCTTCAGAAACCATGTTACAGGCAAGAGAGTATGGAAGCGTGTGCTCCTTGCTGTGGAGTTCTCTGCTGTGGCATTTCTTGGTGTGTTGCTAAGCATCATAACCCTTCAGTACAATCAACTTGTGACCACTGACCTTGGTTTTGACTGCACCAATACTGCCATCGTGGATTTGGGGGGATTGAACGCATCACAGAAAAGGGCTCTCATGGACGAAATACGCTCCCTGCCTGACATCGCCGATGCCACATTCTCCAACCAAAATCCATTTGGCAAGTATTCAGGCAACAATGTGCTACTACCTGGCAGCAGCGATGCATTGTTTAATATCTCTGATGGTTATTGGAATGACTCTCACTGGTTTGACGTTATGGGTGTGAAGATTGTCAAGGGAAAGTCTTTCGCAGAGGATAAATCCTATGACGAAGAAGTACTCATTGACACCAAGTTCGAAGAAATGCTTAAAGCAAACACAGGATGGGATGATGTTATTGGTAAGGAGATTGTCGTTACTGAGCATTCCGATGGAAAGAGTATCTCAGTCATTGCAGGAGTATTCGAATCTATTTCGCAAGGTCTTTATGCGGGAGAACAGGCTTTCTATGAAACAAGACCTATGGCAATATTCTATCTTGATCCCGACCTATCATGTAATGCCTTCTTTTACATCATCATTAAGTATCACAATCTTACTGCTACATCTGTAAGCAAGACAAAGGAGGCGATAGAAAAGATTGTTCCTGGTAAAGACATGGATGTCAAGCCGTTCAACTACCAGCGTCTTGATGACTTCAAGGAAACTCTAAATGTTCGCAACACCATTCTTATTGGTGGTATTGTAACGTTGCTCATAGCCATTATCGGTCTTATCGGATACACTATCGATGAAGTAAAGCGTCGTAGCAAAGAAATTGCCATACGAAGAATAAGTGGAGCCATGTTCTCGGAGATTCGCCTCATGTTCATTAGGGATATTATGATGGTAGCTGTTCCATCTGCAATAGTTGGATGCGTGCTGGCCGCCATAGCTGCAGAACGATGGGAGCAACAGTTCATTATACATGCCAGTCTCCCATGGTGGGTGTTCGCTCTGGCATTCGTATTGACATTGGCATTAGTTGCAATAACCTCAGATATTTATGTTCGTATCGTAGCAACAAGTAATCCGGCTGAAAGCATCAAAACCGAATAAATAACAATAAAAAACATAAAGCAATATGATCAAGATTGAAAATCTCACAAAGGTATTCCGCACAGAGAATGTGGAGACAACAGCGTTGAATGGTGTAAGCCTCGAAGTAAAGGAAGGTGAGTTCGTGGCCATTATGGGACCTTCGGGTTGTGGCAAGTCAACCCTCCTGAACATCCTCGGATTGCTCGACAACCCAGACAGTGGCAACTATTTTCTCGAAGGCGAAGAGGTAGGACACCTCAAGGAGAAGGATCGCACCAAGTATCGCAAGGGTCGCATCGGCTTCGTGTTCCAGAGCTTCAACCTCATCGACGAACTGACCGTGGAGGAGAATGTTGACCTGCAACTGAAGTATCTCAAGGTGTCAAAGGCGGAGCGCAAGCAGCGTGTGCTGGATATTCTGCGCAAGGTGAACCTCTCCCAGCGTGCCACCCACTATCCTCAGCAACTCTCTGGCGGTCAGCAACAGCGTGTGGCTATTGCCCGTGCCGTTGTAGGTAAGCCAAAGCTTATTCTTGCCGATGAGCCAACAGGTAACCTCGACTCAAAGAACGGCTTGGAGGTGATGGAACTGCTCTCACAGCTCAATGCCGAGGGCACCACCATCGTGATGGTGACGCACAGCCAGCACGATGCCACCTACGCCCATCGCACCATCAATCTCTTTGACGGTGAGGTAGTCAAGAATACAATTTTGTGACAACATGAAAAGTTTATTATATCAAATAAGGAGTCATAAATTGGCGTACGCCCTCAACGTTCTTGGGTTGAGCATCGCATTGGCTGCCTTCTATCTCTTTGCTACTCAGGTGGAGTTCAATCGAACGTACAACCATAGCATCAAAGACCACGAACGAACCTATAGAGTGGAGGTGGGTGGTTTTACTACGAATGCTGATTGGTCGTGCTACATGATTCGTACATTCGAATTGACCATAAAGGAGATGACGCACGTTGAGGATGTTGTGAGTGACAATATGGTGCATTGGAAATTTCCTGTATATGTCGGAGGTAACCAATTTGACGACATCATGTCCACGCAGATTGGCGATCCTGGCTTGGATTTCTTTGGCGTAAAAATGCTTTACGGCACATCGCACTATACAACAAGAACACAAGCTGTTGTAACGAAAAGTGTTGCAGAACAGTTGTTCGGTACTGCCGATGCTGTGGGCAAGACGTTCAGCATTCCCCAAGCCAAACGCCTAACTGTAGGCACAAACCCCTCCCCCTCAGAGGTGGTCGGGAGGGGGGTTGGGCCGGGCGAACTGGAGGTCATTGGTGTTGCCGAAGATATGCCAGCAAACTGCCTTCTTCAAGATGGAATCTATCTTGGATTGAAAAACATAAGCTTTAATTCTGGTCAAGCATGGAGCTTTCTTACGTATGTTCGTTTGGATTCTCCCGATAACAAAGAGTCAGTCGAGGCATCTATGCGAAAGATGCTGATGGAGAAATACGGTTCTTCAGATTGGATGCAGTTCAATAAAGACACGCGAATGGATATTCGTCTAAACTGTTTGGATGAAACCTATTTCAGTGGTGTCAATCACTACGACAAGGGCAACAGAAATCTTGTGACTATCATCTTCTGGTCGGCACTCTTCGTGCTCATTGTGGCATTGCTAAACTACAGCAACTTTATTCTGGCTCAGGCACCAAGTCGCATCCGCAGCATCAATACACGCAAGGTGATGGGAGCCTCTGCACTCAGTTTGCGCATGGAGTTCGTCGCAGAATGCGTTGTGCTTGCAGTTGTTGCCTTGTTTCTTAGCACACTGTGGGTCAAGTTGTTCGCTCTCAATGACGATTGCATGTCCTTGATGTCGGGAAACGTTGATTTCTCGGATCATCTGGAACTTTGTGCTCTTACCTTTGCTGGTGCAGTGATGGTTGGCGTATTATCAGGAATTTACCCAGCCTGGTTTGCCACATCATTTGCACCTGCATTGGCACTGAAGGGGGCATTCGGATTGTCACCAAAAGGTCGTCAGCTCCGCACACTGATGGTATGCATGCAGATGGTGGTTGGCTTCGTGCTGACTCTCTACATCGGTGTGATGATGTGCCAGACACGCCATATCTATTCGTCAGACTATGGATTCAACAAAGACGAAATCCTCTTCACTATGCTTTCGACTGAAGGCATGAGCAAGAAAGATGTACTGAACAAGGAACTGGAACAACTGCCTTGGGTGGAAAGTGTGGCGTATGGCATGATTGAACCTGGCGATGCCGACGTTTTCATGCAGTGGGGAGGCAATTTCGAAGGAGGTGTTCGCCGATACTTCTACATGATGCCTGCCAACAAGGATCTGCTGAAGACATTGGGAATCGAGATGGTGGAAGGTCGCGACTTCAACGATTCGGACAAGGATGGTGCCTTCATCATAACTGAATCGTCGGCACGTCGCTACAAGAACTTCTACATTGGCCAGCCATTGGCTCCATTAGAGTTGAATTCTGGTTACGTTCCCATCACCTATCCCGTGGTGGGTGTGTGCAAGGACTTCCAATTCACAACCATGCGTGTCAACAGCAGCGAGAAGGATATGGCTTTCATCATCTATGGCACAGGCATGGAATACTGGAGTGATGATTGCAAGAAGATCTTCATCCGAACAAAAGCAGGCTATGACAAACTCAAGGCAAAGCAGGATGCTGCAAAACTGCTCGACCGCCTTTGCCACGACAAGCAGCACACGTTCTACTTCCTGGATGATTGCTTGGAGAAAGCATACGAAGAGGAGTTCCGATTCATCGGTCAGGTCAAACTCTTTGCCTTCATCTGCATCTTCATCACCCTCATCGGAGTCTTCTGCCTCACAATGTTCGAGACGGAGTGTCGTCGTAAGGAAATTGCCATCCGCAAGGTGATGAGCAGCAGCGTGGGCGAGGTGTTGTCACTCTTCACTCGCCGCTACATACTTCCACTCATCCTTTCCTTCGCGATAGCTGCCCCAATAGGTTACTACCTTAGCGAGCAATGGCTACAGAACTTTGCCGAGCACACGCCCATTTATTGGTGGATCTTCCCTCTCGCATTCGTCATTGTCAGTGTGGTTGTTCTCCTCACTGTCGTCGTTCAAAGCTGGCACGTAGCCACAAAGAATCCGATGGAAAGCATCAAGACCGAATAGTTTGTCCAAAGAAAGATAGGGGGTGTTTCACTGAAAACATCCCCTATAGCTTATGGACTGTATAGAAATCTTTCATGAATTTTTTCAATCGAACATTTCCCAAAACGGCTTCCAAATGCGGACAATCTCTTTTTTCTCCGCATCAGAGACACCCAATTCCCCCATGCGAGGGGGGACAAACGACTTCTATTTCAGGTAGTCGTTGATGAAGTCCCGACGGGCCTTGCCAATGGTTTCGTCCCACTCCTTGTCGAAGGGCTTGTTGGTGCCCGAATGCCAACGATACGGATAGGGATGGATCTGCTTGTCGGGCGATGTGGATGCGTTGAAGGCGGCATGTACGCCTCCGGGGTGGCAGGTCTCGTCGATCATGCCCGACACCATAAAGAGCTTGGCCTTTGTGAACTGCAGGAACAGGGCTCCGTCGAAATAAGGCAGGATGCTTTTGCCCAGTGCGGTGGCGGCTTCCTTCTCGTAGGGTGCCGGCCATCCGCTTTGGCGGTTGTGCAGAATTCCTCCGAGGTCGGTCAAGGCGGGCACATTGGCCACAACGGCCGTGATGCGGCTGTCGAGCCCGGCAATGGCCTCGGCCTGACCTCCGCCCTGACTCTCGCCTTGCACCAACACGCGACGGCCGTCCCACTCGGGCAGGCCGCACACATAGTCCAAGGCCCGCACCTCGCGCAGGTACATCAGGCGGAAGTAGAGGCTTTCCCTATCGACCAACGGACGTGTGGAATAGTCCTTGAGCTCGCCTTGTTCCAAGTTTACATAATACTCGCTTGGCAGGCCCTCGGGATAGCCGTGCGCATTGATGTCGATGGCGATGCAGCCGTTTCCGCTCTTGGCATAGCCGACGGCATTTTCCACGGTGGCATGACACCATGCTCCCGAAACCCCTGCCGAGTGTACATTCAGCAGGATGGGCAACGAGCCTTTCCCGGCCTTGCGTGGCTTGACAAGGAAACCGCGGACGGGGTTGCCTTCGGGCATGGAGATTTCCACGCCGTAGGCCTCGAAGCGCTTGGCGTCGGCCTTGTCCGCTATTTTCATTTTCCTGAGCGTCACCTCCGGTTTCGACTTGCGTAGCCCGGCCTTCTGGTTGTCCCAATAGGCCATGAAGTCGGCCGGTGTTTCGTAGCCCGGGCGCATTTCCTCGGGAGCGACCATGAAGCCTATCATCGACGATGCCTTTTCGTCGGCTGCCACTGACAGCATGATGGCTTTCGGTTGCTGATAGACGGCGGTGAAGATGAGTCTTGGCGCGGTGGTAAGCTCAAGAGGTGTCCGAACGGGCGACTCTTTGGTGGTGCCGTAATAGCGTGTCCCCCCATCGTAGATGGACATGGTGAGTGGCTTGCTGAATTGTTCGGTGAGCTGTCCGTAGATCTTGATGGTGTCGCCCTTTGCAAACACGCCATCGCGGCTGTTGATGGTGAGGCGGACTTGTTTGAGCAATGCGCGTTGCGCACCCAATGGTAGGGCAAAAAGGGAAAGCAGCAAAAGAAGCGCACTGATTGTGTGATAACGTTTCATGGATGAATTGAATGTAGTAAGTGGTGGGCCGACATGTTTAGAGTCGAGAAGGGCGGGGAGAACTCTCTCCTCGCCCCACTGTGATGATAGCCGGAAAAATCCCGTTTGCAAGAATCACTTCAGTGCATCGGCATACTTTGCGAATTCGATGTCGTTGGCTGCCTTGACGGCCAGTGTGGCATCCTTGGCGATGGCGCTCTTCAATGAGCTGCTTACCAATGAGGCGTTCTCTGTGCGGGCACCCACGATGGCCATCAGGTAGTCGGTCATGGCGTCCTTGTTGGCAACAGCCTGCAAGGTGGCCTTGGCCTTGTTGTAGTCCTTGTTGAGGATCTGGGCCTGGGCTGCGGAGTTGGTCTTGGCATCGCCAAATGCGCTGACGGCCTGGGCATACTTGCCTTGCTTGATGTAGAGGTTGCCAAGGGCCTCGTTGGCAGCATCGGCACCAGTAGCCTTGCCAAGGTAAGCTTCGGCAGCGGACACATTGTTGTTTGCGAGTTCGCAGAGACCCAAGTTGGCATTTGCTTCAGGAGCGCCGGCACTCTTTGCAAGGGCCTGCTTGAAGTAGTTCTGAGCCTGTGCCAAGTCGCCAGCCTCGAATGCCAATTCACCAAGGTTGTTGTATGCACGATAATCGTTGGGATAGAGCTGGGTGGTCTTCTGGAAGATAGCCTGCTGACGGGCCTTGTCGTTGGTCAATGTGGCTGCATACAGCATTTCCTCAACGCTCAGTACCTTAGGATCCGTATCGAAAGCTTCTACGATTTCCTCATCCGAACGGCCAATGATTTCGTAGTTGGCGGTCAGGCGGGCGCGACGGAGCTGTGGCAGGATTTCGTCGGCCAAAGTCTTATAGACAGAAGAGATGTTCTTGATCTCGGATTCGCGCTGTTCGGGATCCTTGTACATGGAAAGAACGCGGAGAATCAAGTCCTTATCCTGAAGGTTCGACTTGGAAACGAGTTCCTGGAAGCCTTCCCAGTCCTGTGCGGTGTATTTTGCGTCAACAGTCGCATTGACCTTTGCCTTCTTCAACTGCTTTGCAAGATATTTTTCGGTGTTGTTCTCACGGTTTTCAGCAAGGCCGGAATTCAGCCGGACACCACCATCGGGAGATGCGTATGCGGAAACCTCGATGTTGTCGAGCTTGAAGTTCTTCTTATCGGCATCGACTTCGGAAACCTTGGCATAGAAGTCTTTCAACTCACCCTTCTTCAATTCGCTGTTGCGAAGATTGGCTTGCTGGATAAGGAACATGATGTTGGCCTCCTGAGCCTGCTTGATGATGCGCTGGTAAGCGTCCTTTGCGTTGGAAGCGTTGGACGAGCCAACTGTGGCCAATTCGGAAGTTGCAATGACACCGTCGGCAATCTTTACAGAAGGGATAGTGTAAGTCTTGCTGCCCTTTGTGGCAACGAAATCCAAATAAAGCTCCGACTTGGCCATTTCAGGAACATAGTCGAACGAAGCTTTCATCGTATAGTCGCCACCCACTTTATAAGAGATGGTCTGGCCATTGCCTTCCACCTTCTCGCCTTGGAAGTATGCAGGTTGACCCTTGGCCTCACCACCATTCCAACGAAGAACCGGGGTTGCCACAACAGATACTTTCTTCTTGAAATATTTCTCGGGGAACTTACCATAAATGGTTACAGGCACCTTGCCTGCTACTGCTTCCAACACTTCGGGATCGGTTGTGAAGTAATCGGAAGACAATGCACCCATCTTGCTGCAAGATGAAAGCACAATCACGAACAAAGCCACAAGCGGCAAATAAAACTTTTTCATAACTTTATTGTTTAACATTAAAAAAATAAATATTCAACTGTTGTCAACACATATATTTGCGCAAAAGTAAGGATTATTTTTTTAAAAGCACAAATAATTTGGAAAAAAAATGTCTTTTCTGTTGCATTTGATGTTGTGCCAGCTTGGAAATATCATTTTTCAGGCAATGAATGTGCTTTCCTCCACTTGATGTTGCGCGGATGATGAAGCAGTATCTCGCTTCGCAACCCATGGCGGTCGATGTGGGTGTAGATTTCGGTCGTTCCAATGCTTTCGTGGCCCAACATGCATTGTATGGCGCGTAGGTTGGCCCCTCCTTCGAGCAGGTGGGTCGCGAAGGAATGGCGGAAAGTGTGGGGGCTGATTTTCTTTTGCAAATGGACTTTCGATGCCAGTTCCTTGACGATGTGGAAAACCATGATACGACCAATGTTGGTGCCGCGCGAAGTAAGAAACACCAGGTCGTCGAATCCAGGCTTGGGCTGGAAATCAAGATTGCGGTTGACAAAATAATCTTGCAGTTCCTTGATGGCTTTTCCCGAGATGGGCACCAAACGTTGTTTGCCGCCCTTGCCTTCCACCTTGATGAAACCCTCGTCAAGGTACAGGTCGGACATTTTCAGGTTGCAAAGTTCGGACACCCGCAGCCCACAGCTATACAACACTTCGAGCATGGCCCGGTTGCGGTGTCCTTCCCGCGTGCTGAGATCGACGGCCGCAATCAATGTGTCGATTTCTTCTACTGTAAGCACCTCGGGCAGATGTATGCCAATGTTGGGCGACTCCAACAACCCGCAAGGATCGTTCTCTACGCAACCCTCCAAAAGCAGGAAACGATAAAACGACCGGATGCCCGAGAGGATGCGTGCCTGCGAGCGGGCTTGGATGCCTATGTCGCGCAAGCCGGCAGAAAAGGATTCCAAATGAGACAGATTGACTTCCGTAACCGACAAGCCTTCGACAGCCAGGAAATTGAGCAGTTTCGAGATGTCGGTCAGATACGCATCGACCGTATTTGCGGAAAATCCCTTTTCCAATTTCAGGAATTGCCTATATTTCGTCAATATCTCTTTTGTTTTGTCGGTGGTTTCCATTGTTTTTTTGTACTTTTGCCACAAAGATAGAAAATAAATGAAGAAAGTTGTCATAATAAATGGGCCAAACCTGAATTTGCTTGGTCGTCGCGAACCCCAGGTGTATGGCAATGTGTCGTTTGAAAGCTATTTGGAGAAGCTTCGAAAGGACTTTCCGGCAACAGAGATTGATTACTTCCAGACGAACATGGAAGGCGAGATAGTGGATGCACTTCAGAGGCATGGATTTCAGGATTGCGGCATTGTGTTGAATGCTGCGGCATATTCACACACGTCGGTTGCCATCCTTGACGCCATCAAGGCTATCCAGGCACCAGTCGTGGAGGTACACATTTCCAACATTTACAGCCGTGAGGAGTTCAGACGCCATTCGATGCTCTCTGCTGCTTGCATGGGAACAATTTGTGGATTCGGATTACAATCGTATAGGTTGGCCATAGAAGCATTGCTCGATGAATACGACAACACAAATAGATGACTACATATTGCGGCACATCGATGTGGAGAGTGGCTACCTACGAAAGTTGTATCGCGATACGCAGGTAAAACTGCTGTATCCGCGCATGGCCTCGGGACACCTGCAAGGCCGATTGCTGAAAATGTTGGTGAGGATGATCCGCCCCAAAACGATTCTCGAAATAGGCACTTATAGCGGCTACTCCACCCTCTGCATGGCCGAAGGGCTGGATGATGGTGGCGTGATACACACTTTCGACATCAACGATGAAATCGAGGTGTTCACACGTCCTTGGATTGAACGGTCGGCGTTCGCAAACAAAATCGTGATGCACATAGGAGATGCCTTGCAGCTCGTCCCCCCGATGGACACCAGGTTCGACATGGCATTCGTCGATGGGGACAAACGACACTATGCCGACTATTACGCGATGATCATGCCTAAACTAAACGATGAAGGCTACATCATCGCCGACAACACGCTCTGGGATGGTCATGTGACAGAACAGGAAACGCATGATGCACAAACCATGGGCATTCGACGATTCAATGACATGGTTGCAACGGATGAAAGTGTGGAGAAAGTCATCTTGCCATTGCGCGACGGACTGACCATTATTCGAAAAAAAAACAACTTATAGAATCATAACGACAAAAGTATGGAAACGACCAGACAGAATAAAATTTGCCGTCTCATCCAAAAGGAATTGAGTGATATCTTTCAACAACAAACCCGAGTCATGAATGGAGTGTTAGTCTCGGTAACCACGGTACGCATCAGCCCCGATTTGAGTGTCGCACGGGCATACCTCAGTGTTTTCCCTTCGGAAAAGGCCGAGGAAATCGTACGAAACATCAACAACAACATGAAATCCGTGCGTTACGAACTGGGTACGCGCGTACGCCATCAACTGCGCATCATTCCCGAACTGAAATTCTTTGTCGATGACTCGCTCGACTATGCCGCCCACATCGATGAATTGCTGAAACAAGGTTGAAAGGGTGAAACTCTCGTTCTACATAGCCAAACGATATTTGTTCAGCAAGAAGTCGCACAATGCGATAAACATCATTTCCGCCATATCCGTGTGTGGAATAGCCTTTGCCTCGTTGGCATTGGTCTGCACACTTTCAGTGTTCAATGGGTTTCACGACTTGATGGAGTCGCTGTTCACAGCCTTCGACCCCGAGCTGAAAATAAGTGCGGCATCGGGCAAAGTGTTCGATGTCAACGACCCACGCATCGTGCCGATAAAGTCGTGGAGCGAAGTGGCTGTGTTCAGTGCTTCGCTTGAGGACAACGTGATGGTGCAGTACAAGGACCGACAAACCATGGCGACCATCAAGGGTGTAGAGGAGAATTATGAACAACTGACCACCATCGACAGCATATTCTATGGCAAGGGAGACCCCTGCCTGCATACCGAACATTTCGACTATGCCCTGCCTGGCATGGGGCTTGTATCCACCTTGGGTTCCGGCGTTCGATTTGTTGATCCCTTGACCATCTACGCACCCATACGCGACGCAAAAATCAGCATGAACAATCCGGCTACGGCTTTCCGCAAGGCCAAGCTTTATTCGTCGGGGCTCGCGTTCATGGTAAACCAAGAGCAGTACGACAACACGTATCTGTTGGCTCCACTGCCGTTTGTACAAAAGCTATTCGATTATGACACTCAAGTAAGTGCCGTGAATCTACGACTGAGCGAAGGGTGCGATGTTGACAAGACAAGAAAAAGAATCGCCGACACATTGGGCACTGGATTTGTCGTGCACGACCGATTCGAGCAACAGGCAGAAACATTCAATGTCATGAAGATAGAGAAACTCTTCTCTTATCTTTTCTTGTCGTTCATCCTGTTCATTGCCTGCTTCAACGTCATCAGTTCCATTTCGATGCTTGTGTTGGAGAAACGCGACGACATCAACACGTTGCACGATATGGGAGCCAGCGACCAATTGATATCCCGTATCTTCCTGTTCGAGGGTTGGATCATATCCTTTCTGGGGGCTGTGGTAGGCATCGTGCTGGGAGTAGTGCTCTGTTTGCTGCAACAACATTTGGGATTGGTATCCATGGGCAGCGACTTTATCGTGGACGCATACCCCGTAAGCATACGCACTTGGGATGTAATATGTGTTTTCGTCACCGTGCTTGTGGTCGGACTAATGGCGGTGTGGATTCCCATACATCGGCTGCGCAACTCGTTACTATCGTTTAACAAATAAAGGAACATTATGAAAAAGCATCTATTCTGTGTGTTGATGGCATGTCTGGCAATTGTCGGTGTAAGTGCCAAGAGTGATATTCCCATGGTGGTTGCCCACCGTGGCGCATGGATCAAGAACCTCATCCCGGAGAACAGCCTGGATGGCATCCGAATGGCACAAAGGTTTGGTATAAAGGGTATCGAATGTGATGTGAAATACACCGCCGACAAAGTAATGGTGGTGATGCACGATGCCACCATAAACAGAACCATGCGCAACGCCGGCGATTACAGTGTGATACAGGAACCCGTGAAAGTATCGGAAAAGACCTTTGCGGAACTTCGAAGAGACTATGTTCTCGCATCTGAAGACCCTACTTTTCGAAAGCCTATTCCCACATTGGAGGAAATGCTTTTGGAATGTAGGAAGTACAACGTGACACCGATGCTTCACAGCCATCTCACTGAATCTTACGAAAAGGCCCAGGAAATAATGGGCGACAAATGGGTTTGCTTCATGTCCGACGACCGATTGGCCTTAAAGGCACGCGAATTTTCGGATTGTGTGGTGCTGCTCGACCCAGGCACGGACACCGTTGACAATGTCATCAAACGCCTCGAACGAATCGGCCGGCCTTGCGGCATTTCGACCATGAAATACAAGATGCTCGACAAGAATTTCATCGCTCCGCTTCGCCGTTTGGATTTTGAGGTGCAGTCTTCCATTTTCCCCACGCCTCACGAGATGCAGTCGATACACGATGGAGTGTCCATCGTGTTGTCGGATTTCAGTTGGCTACAGGAGAAAACAATGAGAAAAAGCCAAATTGCGAAGTGGAATTGGAAAGGCTCGTTGCAGAAAGGTGAGAAAATAGAACACGCCATGGAACAAACGCCTGCGTTGGGTGCAATGACCTTACAGATTGCTTTCGAAGGCAAACTACGCATCACCGTCAATGGAGAGCGCACCTACGAAGTCGAACACGACCGGATGGATCGTGAACTTGCAGGATGGCGCATGCACGACACCAAGGCTCATTTGGTGATCGAAGCACTGGACAACACGATTGTCAAGAGTGTGCAGGCCAAATTCTACGACATTCCTTGAATTGCCATTTAGGGGTGTTCCATGAATCACCCCTTATATTTTATAACTATACACCCGTACCCAGTCAATCTCCATTTCCACCGGCAGGTCCTCAGCTTTCACACCTCCAACCCACTCGCCACCCAACTGCATGTCGATGAGCATGTACTGGGGAGTAATGAAGGGATATTGTCCGTTTTTCTCTTCCTCGGGAATCCTGGGGTACGAAAATGTCGTCATTCCGTTTATGTGCATCACCACGCTATCAGGCAAGATGTCCACACCATACACGTTGAAGTCGTCCGGGTCGATGGGGCCTGTGCTGCCGTGGGGTGGGTCGTTGCGCTTCAACACGTGTGTATAGTGGCTGTGCACTGTCTGGTAGGCAATCGAATCACCGTTCAGTCGTTCCATGATGTCTATCTCACCCCCGTCCGGCCAACGGCCCTCAAAGGGCAGCAACCAGATGGCAGGCCATGCACCTTGAGCCTTATGAAGACGAGCCCGCACCAGGTAACGGCCCGGAGAAGGCAATGCCTTCAATCCTTGTGTCACAACGCCTCCAGTCAGGAAGTGGGCCGTGTCGGCCTTCAGGTCGTCGTTCACGATGCCTCGCAGCACCAGGCAGCCGTCTCGGAAAGTGAGGCATCGTGGGTCGCTCGATTGCGTATTGCCCCAGTCCGCCTTGTTTCGGGTGGTTCTTTTCCACACCGTGGCATCCAGTTCCCCCGAGTCGAAATTTTCCTCGTAAAACAGTTTCCACCGCTTGTCCGTGGCCGTCTCGCACGAAGTGGCCACCATGCCAACCAGACACACCGCCAGGCCGACATTTAATAAGATTCCAGCATTTTTAGTCATGGTTCTGAGATTAAACGATTTTAGAAGCTGTTTTGAAATGTTCC
>JAUNNV010000104.1 GCA_030531335.1 Bacteroidales bacterium | reverse complement strand
ATTCATGAGTGATAATTTAGAGTGTAAAGTCATCGCTTGGGTTTTGAAACAATCCACATGCCTACGCATGTGAACAAGGCATTCATGATGAGCAGCTCATAGCTGAACTTATAGCCCCAAAGCCACGCCTCGGAATGGGAGGCGAGCACATAGCAGCACAAGGGCGACAATATCACCACCAGCGGCAGCCAACGGTCGCGCACGACGCGACGGGTAAGGATGCCAAAGGCAAACATACCTAAGATAGGGCCGTAGGTGTAGCTGGCAAGCATGTACACGGCATCGATCACGCTGGTGCTATTGAGCGCATGGAACGCCATGATGACCAATCCCATCACCACGGTGAGCACCACATGCACACGCTTCCGAACCCTTCGCAACACCGACTCCGACAATTGTCCGACCCGCAGTATGTCGAGTGTGAACGAGGTGGTGAGTGCCGTGAGCGCCGATCCCACCGCATTGTAGGCGGCCGACACAAGCCCGACGACAAACAACACGCCCAACATCAGGGGCAATCCACCCTGTGTGGCCACCATCGGGAACAGTTCGTCCTTGCTGGCCGTAATGCCGCGTTCGTGCGCAAACATATATAACAATGTGCCCAAGAACAAGAACAATGCGATTACGGGCAACTGCATGACACCGCTCGTGATCATGTTTTTCTGCGACTCGCGCGAGTTCCGACAACTCAGGTTGCGCTGCATCATGTCCTGGTCGAGTCCGTTGGTGGCGACCCATGTGAACACACCTGCCAGGAACTGCTTCCAAAAGTATTGCTTGTCGGTGACATCGTCGAAAAAGAATATCTTATGCTTCGTCCATACCGCATCGCACACCCCTGCGAAATCGAGTCCCAAACCACGGGCAATGAACACGATGCTCATCACCACACTCAACAACAGGCAAAGCGTCTTCAACATGTCGGCCCAGATGAGCGACTTCACCCCGCCCTGCGACGTGTAGAGCCACACCAACGCCATGGAACAAACCACCGTGACGACAAACGGCACGCCCAACGGGTCGCCGACCAACAGTTGCAACGTAAGACAAACCAAGTAGAACCTTACGGCTGCTCCCAGCATCTTCGACACGAAGAAAATCCAAGCTCCACTGCAATGGGTCACAACTCCAAAACGCTGCTCCAGATACTCGTAGATGGATGTCAACTTCATGCGATAGAACAACGGCACCAGCACGTATGCCACCAACAGCTGCCCCACGATGAAGCCAAGTATCATTTGCAGATAGCCATATCCGCTACCCTCGACCATGCCTGGCACCGACACGAAGGTCACACCGCTCATCATGCTGCCTATCATGGCGAAAGCCACCATGTACCAAGCCGACTGGCGGCCACCAATGAAGAACCCGGCATTGTCGGAGCCTCGCCCCGCCCACCATGCCACACCAAAAAGAAGGAGAAAATAGCCGGCTACAGCCAACAGAACCGCGATTGCGTCCATGGAGATAATGTGATTTCTTTATTATGGTTTTCGCCTGTAAAAATATGGTTTTTAACTTACATCTGAAAATAAAAAAGGCGAAAAGTCGTTGTCTTGTCGAAAAACGTTATCTTTGCATGACCTTTGACGATGATTGGACTCGCCAAAAGGCCTGCAAGTTACAAGGGAAAAAAGAAAAACGTCATGTTTACCAAGATTACCGAACAGCCTTCGCTCTACAGCGACCTGCAAGAAAAGTCGGTGGCAGAAATACTGCACGACATCAACACCGAGGATCAGAAAGTGGCACTGGCCGTAGCGAAGGCCCTTCCGCAAATAGAAAAGCTCGTGTGTCGGATAATTCCCCGGATGCAAGAGGGTGGACGGATATTCTATCTGGGCGCGGGTACCAGCGGAAGGCTTGGCGTGCTCGATGCCAGCGAGATTCCACCTACTTTCGGGATGCCTCCCACATGGGTCATCGGACTCATAGCCGGAGGCGACAGGGCGTTGCGCAACCCCGTGGAACATGCCGAGGACGACATGCACCGCGCTTGGGAGGAACTGGAGGAATACGGCATCAACGACCGCGACACGGTCATTGGCATTGCCGCGTCTGGCACTACACCCTACGTGGTAGGGGCCTTGCACGATGCCCGCAAACACGGGGTCCTCACAGGCTGCATCACCAGCAATCCCGATTCGCCCATGGCCGCCGAGGCCGACTTCCCGATAGAGATGGTTGTGGGCCCGGAGTATGTCACCGGCAGTTCGCGGATGAAAAGCGGTACGGGGCAGAAGATGATTCTCAACATGATTTCCACCTCAGTAATGATCAAGCTTGGGCGGGTGAAGGGAAACAAGATGGTGAACATGCAACTATCGAACCAAAAGCTCATAGACCGAGGCACCCGCATGATTGTGGATGAACTCGGACTGCCCTACGAAGAGGCTCGTGCCTTGCTGCTCGAACATGGCAGCGTGAAGCAGGCCATTGCCAATTATGAGCTAAGAAATAAGAATTAATAATTACCTTGTTCCTAATTCAAAATTCAAAATTAGTCTGTCCATGAAACGTCGTCTGTTCTTCATCCTGGCCTTGCTGCCTTTGCTCGTTTGTGCACAATCCCTCCAACGTGTGAAACCCGAGAAAGTGGGCATGAGCTCACGACAGTTGCGCTATGCCGACGAGGCCATCAACAACGCCATTGACAATGGCGAGATTCCCGGTGCCGTGCTGGCGGTGGTACGTCATGGGAAAATGGCATACCTGAAAGCCTACGGCAACAAGCAGGTTTACCCTTCCAAAGAACCCATGACTGTCGGAACCGTGTTCGACATGGCTTCGTGTAGCAAGACCATTTCGACAGCTACGTGCGCCATGATATTGGTGGAACGCGGACAGCTGCGCCTGCTCGATGCAGTGAACCGTTACATTCCTGACTTTGAGGACTGGAAAAGCGACGATGGACTGGAATCACAAACCATCCGCGTGGCCGACCTGCTCACCCATTCATCGGGATTGCCAGCATACGCACCCACCGAGGAAGTGAGCAAACGCTATGGGTCGCCATCGCCACAAGGACTGCTGGATTACATCTGCCACGTCAAACGAGAGTTCAGACCCAAGACCGACTTCTGCTACAGTTGCCTCAACTTCATCACCCTCCAACACATCATCGAGACCATCACCCACCAGTCGCTGCGCGACTTTGCCCGCCAGAACATCTTCGACATACTTGGCATGGACTATACCGACTACCTGCCTTGCGCTCCCGATGCCAACGGAAAATGGCAGAACACCGAAGAGGCACACTGGGCGCACCTCTTGCCTTCGGGTACCGACTGGCGTTCCATTGTGGCTCCCACCACCAAGGAACCCGATGGGTCGGTGCTGGTGGCACAGGTCCACGACCCCTTGGCCCGCATCATGAACGGTGGCATCAGCGGCAATGCCGGACTGTTCGCCCGTGCCGACGATGTAGCCCTGTTTTGTGCGGCCTTGCAGAATGGGGGCGAATGGCGTGGGCATCGTATCCTGTCGCCTGCCAGTGTCAACACCTTGCATCGTGTGCCCCGCGAAGTAGCCCACCTCGGCAGAACCATCGGATGGGATAGTTACAGTGACTATTCCAGCAACAAAGGCGACTTGCTGGATGCCGACGGTGTCATCTGCCACACAGGATTCACCGGCACAAGCATCGTGATGGATGCCAACACCGACATCAGCATCATCCTGCTCATCAACTCCGTCCACCCCGAGGAGGGACACAGCGTGGTGCGGCTACGCTCATTGGTGGGCAATGTGGTGGCGGCAAGCATTATGAAATGATGATTCACATAAAGTCGTCGATGTGCTCATCCACATATTGCGCCAAGGTGGCGGTAATGTGAGGCGCGGAGGAGGTCACAGCAGCGATGCTTCTGAGTAAAGGCGAAAAAAAGGACTTCCGTAGGTTCATGCTTTACACTTAAACCTGCGGAAGTCCTTTTTTTTCGCCTTTACTCAGTTTACTATTTGCTTTCCGGTATGGTTAGCTCGTAATAACAGCCGGCTGTGAGGCCATCCTTGAGAGTTGATTTCACAGTATTGCCGCCATCCTTGATGGAGAGCTGCTTACCTGCAGGTACGACAATGTAAATGTCGTAGTTGGTTTTCTTGTCAGAGGTGGTGAACAAGCTGGCAAAAGTTGTACTTTCTTGCACTTCAAAAACTTTATCTTTGACTTCCAAGCCAGTAACATAATTGTCGAGACTGGTCTTCACATTGATGTTGATTTCACCCTTGTTGTTGGTGATTTTCAGGATGGCCACCTGTGGCTGCATGGTGATGCTCAGACCTTTTTCACCTACAGTATTTGATTGGCTCCCTGCAAGGGCGTACAGCTTGGCTACGTTATCCAAAGTGCCTGACTGTCCGATCAAGTTTATTTCTTCCCATGGGAAATAGGCATACCAATCTGCGGCGGATGAAGTAGGCTTGGCATCTTCGCACTCGAAGTCTTTGCCTTTGTTGGTGAAGGTGTAGTAATCGCTGATTAAGGTTGTGTTAGTCACACGAACCTTATCGCTCAGCGTAAATGCGAACTGCCATGTCTCACCCCTATTATCAATGGTGGCACGTGCCTCTGCCGGTTGTTCCACTGTGGCGCGGAGCACCATGCCCTGTTGGGTTGCCTCGTCGAGAACCGAGTCGTTGTCGCTGCTGCACGAGGTGAATGTAAGCGCGGCGGCCATCAATCCAAAAAACAATGTCTTTTTCATCTTCTTCTTTTTTTCAATGGTTACTTACTTGGATTACCACTCGAGGTCTTTTCCCCAGGCATCATTACCTTTTTTAATTTCACCATTGTTTTCGACACCGAAGCTTGCGCAGAGGATGTTTCTCTGCCTCGTTTTTACTACCTTCATCAGAGGAGATTGATACGTTTGTTTTTTCATAATTGTTGGGATTTGTTTGTTGTAAAAAAAAATGTGTTTATGAATGAATAATAGTTCTTATGGTCTGTGTTCGTAGGCTGGCAGCGACACACCAAGGACTCTTTGTGCCAATGGCCTTATGATGTTGATATAAGGTGTTGGCACAAAGAGTCCTTGGCGGATGCTATGCGCTGAATGTTCGCTATTCGCTAATCTATTGTAATCAGTTGATATAGAGGAAAATACCCCCCCCCCATTGATGGGCTGCACCAAACCGACGGCCGCTATGCGGCTGTTCGGTGCCGGTGCCATGTTGCGCAAGGATGTCATGATCATTGCAGTAGGGGTTACGGTTGTGTCGTTCTTTGTCTTCACAGGAAATTGGGTACTTAAATCCGTGGACAAAAATACAGAAAACATTTGAAACGGCGTTTACATTCCCTGTGTTATTTAATGTAATTTAACATTTTGCGATTTCCTCCTTACGTCGCGTTTCGGCAGATTGAAGGAGGGTTCTTCCTCTGCCCTCGACTTGGTGTCGGCTCTGTTGGCCACGTTGCCTGACCGATGGAACAGCTTCCCATAGCCCCCCTTGATTCATCTTGCCACAAAGTCGTCGATGTGCTCATCCACATATTGAGCCAAGGTGGCGGTAATTTCCTCCTGCTGCTCCATGAAGCTTTCCTCCAGGCTGTCGAACTCCTCATACTGTTCGTACATGGCCATGAACTCCTCGTCGGTGCGCTCGCGTTCCAGGTCGTCCTGATGGGTCGTGTAGATGCGGGCCGCATCATACACAATGTCGGCAAGCACCTTGCAGCCCATCTGCTTCACGGCCTTCGCAAACGGATTGCGGAAGAAGAACGGGCCGTACCCGTTTTGTATGAGCTGCACGAAGCCTCCCTCGTTGATTTCCTCGCGGAGGATGTCGTAGCCCAACAACGTCAGTTGCCATGCGTTGAGCATCGCCATGGTGTCCGCATTGACTACTCCGTTCGTGACCTCCTTATAGTTGTCGATAAAAACCTGCAGGAAGGCATCCATTCCCTTTTCGGCAGCCTCCTTCAACACCTTATCGCTGATTGGATTTTTCATGACTTTTCTAAAATTTCGTGCAAAGATATTGGAAAAGACACAAAAAACAAGTAATTTCGCGGCACAATTTTGTGTTTAATTTTTAATATTGAAGAAGTATGGTTTATTCACACGAAGTAGAAAACATGTGTTGTGTCGCCAAAGGTCCCAACCACGGACCGGCTCCGATACCTGAGGAAGGCAAGTGGATTCAGGCAAAGGAAATCAAGGATATCTCCGGCTTCACACACGGCATCGGATGGTGTGCCCCCCAGCAGGGTGCATGTAAGTTGTCACTCAACGTCAAGAACGGCATCATCGAGGAATGTCTGGTCGAGACCATCGGTTGCTCGGGCATGACCCACTCTGCAGCCATGGCATCGGAAATCCTTCCCGGCAAGACCCTCCTCGAAGCCCTCAACACCGACCTCGTCTGCGATGCCATCAACACCGCCATGCGCGAGTTGTTCCTCCAGATAGTCTATGGCCGCACTCAGTCGGCATTCTCCGAGGGTGGTCTCATCGTGGGTGCAGGTCTGGAAGACCTTGGCAAGGGTCTTGTGTCGCAGGTAGGCACACTCTATGGCACCAAGGTGAAAGGCACACGCTACCTCCAGCTCACCGAAGGCTACATCACCAAGATGTTCCTCGACAAGGACGATCAGGTTTGTGGTTACGAATATGTGCACATGGGCAAGTTCATGGATGCCATCAAGAAGGGAGTTCCCGCCGACGAGGCACTCAAGTCGGTGACTGGCACCTACGGGCGCACGAAGGAAGAGCAGGGCGTTGTGAAATCCATCGACCCACGTAAAAACTGATTTATTTACTATTGGACGATTTACGAATTACCATTGATTGTATTCTTTCATTGTTCTATCAATGATTCGGTAATATTGCAACAACGTGACAGAAACAGAGTTGAAATCCCGATTGAAGCAATTTGCCTTGCGAGTCATTCGTTTGGTTGACCAAATGCCTTGTTCGGTATCCTCTCGCGCACTTGCAAACCAAATAGTACGTTCTGGCACCTCGCCTTATGCAAACTACTGTTCAGCATGTATAGGTAAATCCGAAAAGGATTTTCTTAACAAACTGAAGATGGTTGAAGAAGAACTCGATGAAACATCTCATTGGATAGAACTCATAGGCGAAAGTCATATAATGCGACAAGAGCTCTTGCAGGAATTGTACAATGAGAATATTGAACTTCTGAAAATCATTGTCGCATCAATCGTTACGATTAAAAAGAAATCATTTCAAAAGCCTGAATAATGAATCAATATAACAATAGGAAATCAAAAAAGCAACCCAATAGTTCAATATGTTACATAATAATAGTAAATAGTAAATAGCAAAATAGTAAATAAGACTATGTTACGTGAAGTAAAATTTGAATCGCAAGACCGTCGCATGAAGCAGGTTGAGGCTGCTCTCAGTGCTGTCGGCATCGCTTCCATCGAAGAAGCCAATCAGATTTGTGAGAAATATGGTCTGGATCCGTACCAGACTTGTGAAGATACGCAGAAAATCTGCTTCGAGAATGCAAAATGGGCCTACGTGGTAGGTACAGCCATTGCGCTGAAGAAAGGCTGCAAGAATGCAGCCGATGCTGCCGAGGCCATTGGCTTGGGTCTGCAGGCGTTCTGCATCCCTGGTTCCGTGGCCGACGACCGTAAGGTGGGACTCGGCCATGGCAACCTTGCTGCCCGCTTGCTCCGCGAGGAGACCCAGTGCTTCGCCTTCCTGGCCGGCCACGAGTCGTTCGCTGCCGCCGAAGGTGCCATCAAGATTGCCGAAATGGCCAACAAGGTGCGCAAGAACCCGTTGCGTTGCATCCTCAACGGATTGGGCAAGGATGCAGCCATGATTATCAGCCGCATCAATGGTTTCACCTACGTGCAGACCCAGTTCGACTATTTCACCGGCGAGCTCAAGGAAGTGAAGCGCACGGCCTACTCCGACGGCCCACGCGCCAAGGTGAACTGCTACGGTGCCGATGATGTACGCGAGGGCGTTGCCATCCTTTGGCATGAGAATGTGGATGTCAGCATCACAGGAAACTCCACCAACCCCACACGTTTCCAACATCCCGTGGCCGGCACTTATAAGAAGGAACGCATCCTGGCAGGCAAGCCCTACTTCTCGGTGGCCAGCGGTGGCGGCACAGGCCGTACGCTCCATCCCGACAACATGGCTGCTGGTCCTGCATCATACGGCATGACCGACACCATGGGCCGTATGCACTCCGACGCTCAGTTTGCTGGTTCCTCGTCGGTGCCCGCACACGTGGAGATGATGGGCTTCCTCGGCATCGGCAACAACCCGATGGTGGGTTGCACCGTAGCCTGTGCCGTAAACGTGTCGCTTGCACTCAGCAAGTAATCCGACGACAAACATCATTTTCTATCTTCCAAGGCCTAAAAGGCCTTGGAAGATTTTCATTTTGTTTTTTTCTGATTCAACGAGGGAAGTCAGGAATAATTTCATATATTTGCAACGGATTATCGAAAGGGAGACACTCATCATGGAGAATTTGATCAGATTTGACTGGGCCATCAAGC
>JAUNNV010000217.1 GCA_030531335.1 Bacteroidales bacterium | reverse complement strand
TCGGATGGCGCATCTCCGATGCTCGGCTTCTCGGCTTCGCCCCCACACGCGCCTCGGGTCATGGCGAGGAACGAAGCCATCCAAACTAACAGTCATTGCGAGGAGGCACGACGAAGAAAACCAGACAATGCGTTTTGAAATGACCTATTTCGTAACAACCAGCTTTTGTGTCTGGAAATATCCACCACAAGCAATTGTGCAAGTATAAACACTACCTGCAAGTTCACGCAAGTCAAGCACCTTCTGGCCTTCATTTCCTTCCAGTTCCAGCTGCTTCACCCGTATGCCCATGGCGTTGAAAATGGAAAGCTCCGCTTTGGCGTTGCCGTTGGGCAGCGTGTAGTCTATGGCCGTCCAAGTGGTGGCTGGGTTGGGGTGTACGTTCATTTGCAGCGGCACCACTTTTGGCTGTTCCTCTATGCCCGTCGGGTCGTCGTAGTCGAAGATGTCGGTGATGTGGAGGACCCAGAAACTTTTTCCACTACATAAATTTTCATTCGAACAATTCCAGTCACCTGCATATTGATGTTCTCCTACCACATGGGATGTGGCGGCTATGGTGTATGTTTTATCGTCTAACTTAATGACATCGCTCATTTGAGTCATATAGGTTCCTTGGGGACCCAGTGCCCGTTCCCACAGCAGATTTCCTTCCGAATCAGTCCTAAATATCCATAACTTATTATCTATTCCATAGCCGGGAACAATCAAATTCGCCATACTCTGCACATCGCCATCTATCGATTTCGAAGTTCCGAACACGGTGAAACCGCCGTCATCGTTCTGAAACACTTTTGCAGGATGATCATTTCCTGTGCCACCATAACATTTGCTCCAAATAATGTTGCCGTCGAAATCAGTCTTCATAAGCCAAACATCACAAGTTCGGTCTTCCCACTGATTTCCATGATGATAGCCCAAGTGATAACCTGCACCCTCAAGGTCACCGTCGTCTGAGGCAGCCTCTCCAACAAAAAGATAACCGTTTTCAAGTTCAACAGCTCGACCGAAAGCGTCATCATAGCTCCCCCCATAACATTTGCTCCAGAGCATTTCGCCGTTTTCGTTCAGTTTGGTTACTATTCCATCGTAATAAGCCCGATAGCAATTGGCTATGTTTCCATTTCCTTGAGTTAGACCTGCGATGAAGACGAGTGTGTTATTCGGCGAATCGCAAAATACACCTGCCGGAAGCTCCAGCCCCTCGGTTCCCAACATGATTTCCCACTCTTGCTCCCCTTCGCTATTTATCTTCACCACCCACGAGTCATCCATACCATAGAATTCCTCACCTGGTCCACATGCCCATTGGGACATGTTCGCGACCACAACGCCTCCATCAGGAGATGCTGCGACACGACAATAATTCAAAAAACTTCTAAAAGGATTGCCAGCCTGCGTTGTCCATGTCAGGCTTCCGTCACTTTCATATTTCCGGACTTCAATCTGGGCATGATGCCATTGGTTTTCACTACCTAATCCAACAAGAAAGAAAGAATCATTTTCTGCAGGCAGCAAACCTTGGTAGCTTGGTCCAAACCTGATAATGCACTCCTCTCCAATAAAATCGCCCTTATCATCGATTTCGATAAGCCAGCAATAGCCAGCAGCACCCAGACTGCATCCGACCATTCCGCTTTGTTCGCCAACTGTGCCTACGACAAAATAACGGTCTCCGCATTGGACAATGCCATACGCGTTATCAGTTTCCATGCTTCCGTAACATTGCTGCCAATCAATTCTAATTTGAGAGTA
>JAUNNV010000103.1 GCA_030531335.1 Bacteroidales bacterium | reverse complement strand
TTCCCGACGCTTTTTTTCACGAAATTCGCATGTTTTGCAACATCCTCATGGATTGGAGGCGGTGACTCCTTATTATATATTATGGTTTCGTAGTTAGGTACATCCTGTCGTATTGTTCATTGAAAGCCCACACTTGACCGCTTTTCCGAAAACCTACAGATTCATATAAATATTGAGCCCTTATGTTGTCTGGTGCCACCAATAGCGTACAAGTAAGTCCCAAACTGTCGGCTGTTTCCACACAGTGTTGCAACAGAAAACGTCCAATACCTTGTTCTCTGAAGGAAGGCAATACTACCAACGAGTCAACATAGTACTCACCTGTCATAGTTTCATCACTCATTTCATCGAACCCCTTGCCAAACACATCGTTGGCAAATGAACATAACAAAGACATTGTGATTTCTTTCATGGCCATATAACGTGAGCCTTCATAACACAATGTCATACCCACGCATTCTCCATTGTATGTGGCTATAAAAGCATTGCACCAACTATACAAGGTGTCATTTCGCTCGCTCACTGCTTTCATAGCCATTAGAAGTTCGTGTTGCTTGGGTGTGTCAAACTGCTCCAAATCCACCAAAAACGCCATATACACACATTGCGCTATGAAAGCGGCATCATCGTGTGTCGCAGCACGTACACTTACCTGCGTGTTGATGCCGTTTATTTTGCCATCAATCATTGTTTCAGACTTTCTGTATTCAGGGGTGTTCTATTAATTAACCCTGGGTTAAGAAGCTGTTTTACATTTTACTTTGTAGATTTTCCTCCTCACCTCAGCATAGTCCAAGCAAGCTTGACAAAGCAAATTAATAGAACCCCTCTTCAATAGTTTTGTTTCATTCGTCAGTTGACCTGTCTGTTTATCCACAGTGGAAATAACGCTTCACCAGTTCCATCATCGCATCAGTATTGTTTGTAATATCGGCACGGAGCGTGCGATCGTTGTACGAACGAAGTCTCGACAGGATGCCATTGATTGTGGCTGGACTGAACACGCCTTTGTCTTCGAAGAAAGCCCGTTGTTGCTCCAGACAGTCGGCACTGGCCGCACAGCTGTCGGGTAGCGATGCCAACTGGGCAAGGCGACCAGCATTTTCGGCATTATGAATGTTGACGTTCACGTAAGTACGTTCTGCGACTTCCAACCCATTTGGCATCTCTAAACCATACCGACAGGCAACGCACAAGCCGGCAATGAGTTGATACAAATCGGCAGACCCATCGGGCGAACGCATCTCGACGGTTTGTTTTTGCGTGGTATCGAAATGGCAGTCTGGTTCCAACGGATTGGCTTTCTGCGACATGTTGCCCTTGGCCGCCCATCCTAAAGGAACACGGACAAGCACGGAACGGTTACGATCGCCCCAACAGATGTTGGTGGGAGCTTCCTGATGAGGAACCAATCGGAAATATGAGGTCGGATTGGTGTTGCCAAAAGCCGTGATGGAAGGAGCCAACACCATCATGCCGGCAATAGCACGGCGGGCGATTTCCGAAAGCACCCCATCGTGGAGCATCTGGTTCTTGCCATCCTTCGTGATGCACGTATGTATGTGCAGCCCCGACCCAGCCTTCCCTGCCGTGATTTTGGGTGCGAAGGTCACATCAAGCCCCAACTCAAAGGCCAGGTTTCGGATGATCCACTTGGCAAGCATCAATTGGTCGGCAGCCTGTTCGGCCAGTACTGGCAGGAATTCGATTTCGTTCTGTTCGTAGTTTATTCCATTCATGGTGAAATTGCCCACTTCCGAATGGCCATATTTGATTTGTCCGCCAGCTTGTGCAATATAGCTCATGCAACGGGTGCGGAAGTTGTTGAATTTGGCATACGGAGCCGATTCATGGTAACCTCGCTGGTCGGTGGCAGGAAATTTCTCAGTGTCGGGGGCAATGACATAGTATTCAAGTTCACCCATGGCACAGAACTCCATACCTGTTGACTGTCGAAAGGCTTCGCAGGCTTTCCGAAGCGTGTTTTCAGGCGAGCTTTCAAGGGGTTCGCCATCTTTGTTGAAATACGAACAAAGCATGGATAATGTAGGTAGTTCAGCAAATGGATCAAGAAAAGCCGTGGAGAAGCGTGGTATCACGTAGAGGTCGCTACTCGAAGCCTCGATAAATGGGAACAGGCTGGAACCATCGACACGCTCGCCGCAGGTGAGGATGGTGTTGAGATAAGCTTCGTTGTTGATGACAAAATTCAAGGTTTTCAGTCTGCCATCGCCAGCTGGATACATAAAATTGACCATTCTGACATCATTTTCCTTGATGTACTTCATGATGTCGGCCTTGGTGAATTCCCTGCAAGGCTTTTGCAAATAGGTCACTACCTTGTTGGGATTGAGTGAGATTTCAGAATTCATTAGAGTATATGATTGGATAAATGTTTTTTAGGAGTTACCAGGTCCAAGTTGTTGGGGTCATTGGTGCACCTGCCTCAATAGGTCATTGACAGTCTTTACAGGATTGAAAGTGCTGAGGGGTACTTCTACGAAGACAGTGTTCCAATCGCTCATGGCACCGTTCCACAAGCCTGGCAATTCCAAAGCCTTTAGCTCGCGGCCATTCTTCGACTTGTGTGAGATGAATCCGGTCGCAGGGTCGATGTGTTTGAGCAAATTGAAACGTTTTCCCTTATAATCGCGCACTGCACATACCAAATCTACGGGGTTGAAATGTGTGCCATGTTCGAACATGTATTTCGCATCGGCATCGTTTGTGTCGATTTGTGAGCTTTCGAGTATCTGCAAGGATTCAGAGCCATCGGCATCATAGACGCAGAAAGGCCCCCCACCCGGTTCGCCCACGTTCCTGACCATACCACACACTCGCATCGGACGATTCATTTTCTTGCGAAGGATGGATATGAGTTCTGCATCTTCGAGATTCTTCAAGTCTGGGATGTTGCATGAAAGGTCATGACGTAGGAAACGAATCATCTTTTCAATGTCATCGTGGGTGTATTGTCCGGAATCCATCAATCTAAGGAATCCGAAAGCTTGTTGCTGCATTGTCACCAACACACCCGCCAACAGTTGCTTGTAGGTTACGGTGTCGGCTTTCAGTCGGTCGGGCACCACATTGTCGATATTCTTGATGAAAACAATGTCGGCATCCAGGTCGTTCAGATTCTCGATAAGCGCACCGTGTCCTCCCGGACGGAACAGAAGGTCGCCATTCTGGTCGCGGAAGAGAGTGTTGTCGGTATTGACAGCAATGGTGTCGGTCGATTTCTTCTGTTCAGAGAAACTGATGTTGAAACGGATGCCATAACGCTGTGCAAAGGAGTCGATGACCTTGCTTGTCAACGACTGGAACAATGGAAGATGATTTCCTGACACAGTGAAATGAATCCTTGCCATGCCATCGGTCGAAGCGTAGAGGGCACCTTCCATCAAGTGTTCTTCGAATGGCGTACGTGTTTCGTCGGCATAGCGATGGAAAAGCAGCAGTCCTTTGGGTAACGCCCCATAGTTCATTCCTGTGGGTTCCAGTAACAGACTAACAATTGTCTTATACTCTTGTGCTTCCATCAGCGCATCAATGTCCTTCCCCTTATTGGCGACGCAACACTTGTTCAATTCATCATAAAAGGCAAACCGATGAATATTGTCAAAGAATGTATGTTCATACGTGCTTTGGGGAACTTGATAGTCGGCTTTGAGAAAAGCAAACAAATCCTTGAACATGCGCGATGCTGCACCCGATGCCGGTACGAATTTCACTATCCGATGATGTTGCGTTCTGTAGTCTTCCCATGTTTCCCGATATTTATCCACATCGTTGTCGGGAATCGCCATGATGCCATTCCCTCTCACCGCGGGTCTGAGAATCCGCAAAAAGGGAAATCCGTTTTGGAACATTTTAAGCTGTTGATTTACAGATTCCTCTGTAATTCCTCTTGATGTCAGTAAGATTTTGTCCTTAGAAGTTATGCCTGTCATTTTGAGTTTGTTTATGACTGTTGACTTATTTAATTTGCCAAAAATACAAAAAAACACTATTAGATGATCTGTATTAGAAAGAAAAGGCTATCTTTACACAAAAAAAAGAAGAACAATGTCCGATAACACTTTCTTTACAGTTGAGGAACGACAAGAGTTGCCCGTGTTGTATGGCAGGTTGCTTGCCATGTCATCGCACGACATGGTGTCTTGCGATTATCGTCAGTTGAAACAGCATCTAAAGCGATGGCTCAGCGAGAGACATCCGTCGCGCAATGTGTTTGGCATCCATTCGATTATCCATAACCTCCGAACGGCTATCATCGTAGCCGAAGAAATAGGTCTGACCCACTCCACCACATTAGCCATCCTTCTACACGACTTGGTCAGGCAAAACATCTGTAGCCTGAAAACCGTAGAGGACACATACGGCAAGGACGTGATAAAGATTGTTGACGGCCTCTTGAAAATCGATGAGTTGTACGCAAAGAATCCTATCGTCGAGTCGGAGAATTTCCGGAACCTCTTGCTGTCGTTCTCCCAGGATGTGCGGGTGGTATTCATCATGATAGCCGACCGTGTGAACCTGATGAGACAAATCCGCGACACCGAAAACCAGGAGGCGCGAGCACAAGTGGCCAATGAAGCGGCCTACTTGTATGCGCCTTTGGCTCATAAACTGGGTTTGTACAAACTAAAATCGGAGCTTGAGGACTTGAGCCTCAAATACACCCAGCACAATGTGTATTATGACATCAAGGAGAAATTGAATGCCACGAAAGCCGCACGCGACAGCTACATCGCCAACTTCATCAAGCCTATCGAGGAGAAGTTGAACGAGAATCATCTTCGTTTTCACATCAAGGGACGCACAAAGAGCATCCATAGCATTTGGCAAAAGATGCAGAAGCAAAAATGTCCGTTTTCAGGCGTTTACGACTTATTTGCCATACGCATCATCCTCGACACTCCGCTCGAAAGGGAGAAACAAGAGTGTTGGCAGGTGTATAGCTTGGTGACCGACATGTACAAGCCCAATCCCAAGAGGCTACGCGATTGGTTGAGTATGCCCAAGAGCAACGGCTACGAAAGTTTGCACATTACTGTCATGGGGCCGGAGGGGAAATGGGTAGAGATACAAATCCGCACGCAACGAATGGACGAGATAGCGGAGCGTGGCGTAGCCGCGCATTGGCGCTATAAAGGGGTGAAGGCCGAACAAAACTCCGACGAATTGTTGGCCAATATCCGCCAACAGCTCGAAACGGCCGCATCGGACAGCATGGAGGTCATGGATCAGTTCAAGTTGGAACTCTACGAGGACGACCTGTTCGTCTTCTCCCCCAAAGGCGACCTTTACAAATTGCCCAAGGGAAGCACAGTGCTCGATTTCGCTTTCAGTGTACACTCCAAACTGGGTTGCCGATGTGTGGGAGGAAAGGTGAATGGAAAGAACGTCACGATACGCCAACAATTGCAATCAGGCGATCAAGTAGAGATTCTGACCTCCACCTCTCAAACGCCCAAACGCGACTGGCTCAAGATTGTCGCCACCTCGAAAGCCCGAACGAAAATCCGTCAATCGCTTAAGGAACTGGAAGCACGGCAGACCCAGTTTGCCAAGGAAACCATTGAACGGAAATTCAAGAACCGGAAAATGGAATTCGACGAAGCCACCATGATGCGTCTCATCAAGAAGATGGGTTACAAGGTGGTTACAGACTTTTATCAGGACATTGCCGATGAGCACCTGGATGTGAACGACGTGTTGGACAGTTATCTGGAACTGCAAAAAAAAGAAACAGAGCAAACCGAATGTGCCCGTAGTGCCGAGAATTACAACATCCGTCCGTCCGACGGACAAACGGCTCGCGACGATGTCGTTGTCATCGACACTAATCTAAAAGGTGTTGATTTTACGCTTGCCAAATGTTGCAGCCCTATCTATGGCGACGATGTGTTTGGCTTTGTGACGGTTTCTGGAGGCATCAAAATTCATCGGAACGACTGTCCGAACGCCGCCACCATGAAGAGTCGTTTCGGCTATCGCATTGTGAAGGCGCGTTGGGCGGGGAAAAGTCTGGGCAAGCAATACCCCATACAGATCCGCGTCGTAGGCCATGACGACATCGGAATCATCACCAACATCACGTCGGTTATCAACAAGGAAACGAGTGCCGTGTTGCGCAACATCAACATCAGCTCGAACGACGGGCTTTTCTCTGGCATACTGACTGTCATGATCGATGACACGACACGGCTTGAGATATTGCTGAAGAAAATACAGAGTGTGAAGGGTGTGAAACAAGTGAACAGGAATTAAGGGATGTTCTATAAGTTTGACCTTATGAAACGATTCCATCACTCCAAATGTCGAAAGCCCCTTATTTTTAATCAAGGAATTAAAAGTCCAGTAATGCAAAGATTTCTATCAACAATAATAGTACTACTCATCTGCCTGAACACATTGGCGCAAACCAAAGGTTCAAGCATGCGCGGCGTGGTGACGGAGAACGACTCCGAACCGATGATGTATGCTTCCGTAGCACTTATTACCGACGGAAAGGTAGTCACAGGAGCGGTCACAGACACGCTTGGAGTGTTCTTGCTCAATGGAATAAAGGTAGGAAACTATACATTGAGAATCAGTTCGGTGGGTTACAACTCCATCACCAGGGAAATTACTGTTGATGGAAAGAGCGCCATCGACTTAGGAAGGATCATGCTCTCAGAGGATGCAAAAATGCTGGGAGAAGTGCAAGTGGTCGGTGTGGCTGCAGCCAAGAATGTGACGGTGGAAAAGACACGCATCAACACTTCTGCAAGCATGGCTGCCACTACGGGTTCATTGCTCGATGTGATCAGGAGCAGTTCGGCGGTGAGTGTGGATGGTAGTGACAATGTCTCCATCCGAGGCAACAGCAATGTGCTGATACTCGTGGATGGAGTACCCACAACCCTGAGTGGATTGAGTGGTATTCCTGCAGCCAATGTGCAGAGCATCGACATCGTGACAAGTCCCGATGTGAAGTACGACTCTGAGGGAACAGGCGGTATCATCAGCATTGTATCGAAGAAGCAGACAGCTGGCGGATTGAATGCCATGACATCAGCAAACTATGGGTTTAACGGGTTCTTCAACGGCAATGCCGCCATCAACTACAACCATGGGCGCTGGGGGGTACGCATGAACTATGCTACGACCTACGAAAAGGACGACATTGAGAGCGAGCTGCATCGCGTCATCCGTCAGACAAGCAACGGCATTGACCAGCAGATTGATGCTACGCGCAAGAATTCCAACCACAACATTGGACTGAATCTCAACTACAAAGCCACCGCCAAGGACATTCTGACGCTGGATGCCAAGGTAGGGTTGCCAAGGATAAACAACTCCCAAAACTTCCACAACCATTACCTTACGGCTGGTGTGGAGAGCGAGAAATCCCGCCAAACGGACATCACCTTCGACCGCACCATGCTTGAAGGTTCGCTCACCTACAAGCACATCTTTGCGCCAGGCAAGAAGGAACTGAGCATGTTGGCTTCTGTATCGAGCATCAAAGGTAACCGTCCGTCGTACTACTACGAGGAGGGCATGATGGTGCAACGCTCCGTGTCGGGTGGACATCCGCTGAATGGTGCCTTTCAGCTTGACTACATGACGATGCTGGGCAAGACGAAACTGGAGATGGGCGGCAAGATGACCTATCGCAAAAACAACATCAACCACAAGATGTACGAACGTTCTACTGAAGCTGACGACTGGTCGCTGTCCATTCCCCTCAGTAACGACCTACAGCATCGCGAATACATCCCGGCACTCTATGGCATGGTGAGTGGCAAGTTCACGCAGCGACTGACCTATAAGGCTGGTGTGCGCATGGAATATAGCCGTGTCACCCTGCACAGCGACAAGGAGCAATTGGATGATGAGAGCGACACTTGGTTCCTGGCTCCTAACATTGTATTGAATTACAAGGTTTCAGAGCCTTTCTCGTTGACCTTCGGCCTCTCGCGCCGCCTCTCGCGCCCTACCTATCCGCAACTCAATCCCTACATCAACCTCATCGACAATCAGACATACGAGACGGGCAATGTACACCTGAAGCCCGAGAAGGCGAACAAGGTGGATGTGGGTTACTCTTATAGCAGCAACATCTTGATGCTCAACGGAAATGCCTACTTCAACTACACGCAGGATTACATCAATCAGATTGCCTATCTCTCGCCCGAAGCCCTTGTGATGATCTACATCAATGGCAAGATGGATGTGAAGACCGGTTTGGAGCAGAACGTAACCATAAAGCCGCTTCGGTGGTTGGACATCGAACTCGCCACCAATATCTATTACACACGCTCAAGAGGCGATTTCGACGGCTTGGCAATAAGCAACAGCGGATGGGTCAGCAACAGTAACATCGCCCTCCGCTTGCGTCCGATGAAGGGGTTGGGCATCCAAGCACAATACTACGTCACCACGCCGCAGTACTTCCCTCAGTTCACCACCAAGACTATCCATTACTTCGACCTCGGCATCAAGCAGACGCTCCTCAAAGGACAACTCACATTCTCTGCTCTCCTGACCGATGTCTTCAATACACGCCGATGGGACATCCATTCCGACAACACGCTCTACACCCTTACCAACCTGAGTAAGAACCACACCCGCGTCTTCTGGCTCGGTGCGACATGGAACTTCAATTCCTT
>JAUNNV010000004.1:7648-33651 GCA_030531335.1 Bacteroidales bacterium | reverse complement strand
AAAAGAGAGGCCAGTAAAAGGAAATGACCGCTCAACCGCATCCTCACCCCACGCCAGACCAGCATCGTGTACGCGTGTCTGATGGGATATTTAAGGAAGTTTAACGCTGTTTCATTGGTGGAGGTGGAAATAATGTGTATGTTTGCTGCGTGAAAAGATTGTTCCCGATATGGATTGCGGCGATGGGCTTGCTGGCGGCTTGCGGCGAGGATCGCTCGGGCGAATGCTATGCCATCATAGCCGACCGTGTGAACGGCCTCGCTCCCGACCTTGTGGTGAGGGAAATAGAATCGGCCGTGAGGTGGAAGGCCTTGGGCGATACAGACGAATTGCTGTTCAACAAAGCCTTGCAGATTATCGCGGCTGAAACTCCTTCCGATGCAGAAGGCCTTCGCATGAACCTCTCAAAAACGTCAAGTTCCTTGTCCCCTTCTTCTTCTTCTTCTTCATGACTTGAACAGAAATACCCTTGAAACACTACAACCATGCAGTCGGACAGTATCATCATTATCCCTACATACAATGAAAAGGAAAACATTGAGGCTATCATTCGGGCGGTGTTCGCGCTGGAAAAGAAGTTTCATGTCCTGATTGTCGAGGACAATTCGCCCGATGGAACCGCGCAGATTGTGAAACGCTTGCAGGAAACAGAGTTTGCGGATAGTCTGTTCATGATTGAGCGACAGGGAAAACTTGGTTTGGGTACTGCATATATCACGGGATTCAAATGGGGCTTGTCGCAGGGATATGACTATATTTTCGAGATGGACGCCGACTTCAGCCATGCCCCTGCCGACCTGCCCCGACTGTACGCAAAATGCGCCGATGAGGGATTTGATGTTGCCATTGGATCAAGGTACATAACAGGAGTGAATGTGGTGAATTGGCCAATGGGGCGTGTGCTCATGTCGTATTTTGCCTCGAAGTATGTGCGTTTCATAACAGGCATCCCGGTGTGCGACACCACTGCCGGCTTTAAATGTTATCGGAGGAAGGTGCTTGAAACCATCGAACTCGACAAGATCCGCTTCAAAGGCTATGCCTTCCAAATAGAGATGAAATATACGGCCTACAAATGCGGGTTCCGCATCGGCGAGGTGCCGGTGGTGTTTGTGAATAGGGTGTTGGGCACCTCGAAAATGAGTGGCGGCATTTTCGGCGAGGCATTCTTTGGTGTAATACAGTTGCGCTGGTCGGGATGGTTCCGCAAATATCCTCAGAAGCAGATATGAAATTGCTTATCCACAACGCACGGATAGTGAACGAGGGCCGCATATTCCAGGGTTACGTTCTCATAGACAACGAAATGATAGCCGATGTCGTGGAAGGAACGGTGTGTGGCGACGTGTCGGCCGACGAGACAATAGATGCCCATGAGGCATACCTGCTGCCTGGAGCCATCGACGACCATGTGCACTTTCGCGACCCCGGCCTGACCCACAAGGCCGACATGCACACGGAAAGCGTGGCTGCGCGCGCTGGGGGCGTGACCTCCATCATGGACATGCCTAATTGCAAGCCTGCCACCACATCGCTTGAGGCCTTGGACGACAAGTTCGCGGAAGCGGGGAGGAAATGTGTGGTGAACTATTCCTTCTATTTCGGAGCCACCAACGACAACGTGTCGTTGCTGCCCCGACTTGATGTACATCGGGTATGTGGTGTGAAAGTGTTCATGGGGTCGAGTACGGGCAACATGCTGGTCGATGACCAACAAACGCTTGCCGACATTTTCCGCCTTTCGCCTCTGCTCATCGCCGCCCACTGCGAGGACCAACAAATCATATCGCAAAACACCGCACGACTTACGGCCCAATGCGGCACAGGCCTCGATGTGGGCTACCATCCGCTCATCCGCAGTCGAGAGGCGTGCGTAGCTTCCTCGCGACAGGCCGTCGGCTTGGCCCGTCAGAGCGGAGCCCGACTTCACCTGCTGCATGTCACCACGGCCGAGGAACTCTTGCTGTTGGGCGGAAACGTCACGGGCGAGGCCACCGTGGGGCATCTACTATTTTCCGAAGCCGACTACGCCACGTTGGGTAGTCGCATCAAGTGCAACCCGGCCATCAAGACCACAGCCGACCGCGAGGCATTGCGCCAGGCGGTTGTCGATGGCACCCTCAACGTGATAGGAACCGACCACGCGCCTCATCTCCTGTCGGAGAAGGAAGGCGGAGCGTTGCGGGCGGCGTCGGGGATGCCCATGATACAATTCTCGTTGGTTAGTATGATCGACTTGTTCGGGCCTGTAATTGCCGTACAGCGTATGTGCCATGCTCCAGCCGAACTGTTCCGTATTCAGAAACGAGGCTATATCCGCAAGGGGTATTATGCCGACCTGGCGATTGTGCGGCCCGAGGAATGGACGCTTTCGCGCGACGATGTGCTCAGCAAATGCAAGTGGAGTCCACTCGAAGGCCATCGGTTCGGGCATAAGGTAGTACGGACTTTTATCAACGGCATTTCCGAAAAGGCCATGCCGATAGTGTTCAACTGATTTATCGAAAACTTCAAAATGCGACCATGAAACTGTTATATCTTATCTATCAAATCTGTGTTTCCCCACTGTTGCTGCTCATCACCATTCTCGATGCGGTTGTCACCATCGTAGGCGGTTTTTGGGGCGATGCGGCATTCTGGGGATATTGGCCATCGAAGGTGTGGTCGCAGCTGATGTGCTACATCCTGCTCCTTCCCGTCAAGGTGGAGCGTAGTCCAAGAGTAGGGCGTTCCACGTCATACGTGTTTGTGGCCAACCATCAGGGTGCGTTCGACATCTGGCTGATATATGGTTTCTTAGGACATCCTTTCAAATGGATCATGAAGCACAGCCTGCGCCGCATTCCATTGGTCGGGAAAGCCATTGATTCAGCCGGTCATATTTTCATGGACCGTCAGAACCCCAATTCCATCCGGCAGGCCATTGCCACCGCGCAGGAAAAGTTGAGGGGTGGAGCGTCGATTGTGGTGTTCCCAGAGGGGACACGCAGCAACGACGGCGAGTTGCATAAATTCAAACGAGGGGCATTCGTGCTGGCCGACGAGTTGCAGCTGCCGGTGGTGCCTGTAAGCATCATCGGGTCGTATGAGGTGATGAACAAACACGCATGGCACGTGACGTGGCATCGGATGCGAATGGTTATCCATGATCCGATTATGCCACAAGGACAAGGCCCCGACAATCTGAAAGCACTCACGGACACATCGTTCGGCGTGATAGAAAAGGAATTAAGACGTATAAAGGTATGAGCAACGAAATCAATCGACGACACTTTCTGAAAGACTTGGGAGTGGGGGCTGCCGTAACCCTTACGGCATGTAGTCCTTCGAACCGTCAGGACTCCGATGTGGCTGGCGGTTCGGGGAAAAGACTTGGCAGCATGACCATGCGCACCAATCTTACCGACGATTCGGTGAGCATTCTGGGCTATGGCTGTATGCGTTGGAAAATGAAAAACGCTCCTGACGGCCATGGGCAAATGGTGGATCAAGAGGATGTGAACCACTTGGTGGACTATGCGTTGGAGCACGGAGTGAACTATTTCGACACATCGCCTGTATATCTGCAAGGGCAGTCGGAGAAAGCCCTTGGAGAGGCTTTGCACCGCCATCCGCGCAATTCTTATCTCGTGGCCACAAAGATGTCGAATTTCAGCAATTCCACGTTCGAGAATTCTGTCCTGATGTACCAGAAATCCAAGGAATACCTACAGGTGGAAACCATAGACTACTACCTGTTACATTCCATCAGCAGTGCGGACGCTTATCGGAAACGCTTTGTCGATAATGGGGTGATCGACTTCCTGCTGAAAGAAAAGGAGGCAGGACGCATCCGGCATCTGGGCTTCTCGTTTCATGGCAACAAGGAGTGTTTCGACTACTTGATGGAACAGCCTTATCATTGGGATTTCGTGCAGATTCAAATGAATTATGTGGATTGGAACCATGCCGGTAACGATTGCAACGCTATCTACATGTACCAACAACTGGCCGACCGTAACATCCCGGTGGTCATCATGGAACCGTTGTTGGGCGGCCGCTTGTCCAACCTGCCGCAACATCTGGCCAGCAAGCTGTTGCAGCGCGAGCCCGAATACACAGTGGCTTCGTGGGCCTTCCGCTTTGCCGGCACGTTTCCCAAGGTCCTTACCGTACTAAGCGGCATGACCTACATGGAGCACCTGCAGGACAACGTGTTTACATTCTCGCCCTTGGAACCGCTGGACAACGATGAACTATCGTTCTTAGAGGAGGTGGCAGGGATTTACAAGCAGGCATCCATCATCCCTTGCAACGATTGCAAATATTGTATGCCCTGCAAGTACGGCATCGACATCCCCACCATCCTGATGCACTACAACAAATACATCAATGAAGGTACCCTACCCGCCAACAGTCAGGATCCGCAATACCGCAAGTACCGCAGGGCCTATCTGGCGAGCTACAACAAAGTGATAGAACGCGAGCGACAAGCCGATCATTGCATAGGATGCAGTGAGTGCGTGTCGCATTGTCCGCAGCACATTCGCATTCCACGAGAGCTGCAACGTATCGACAAATTCATTGAAACACTGAAACAAGACGTATTATGAAAATCTTTCGCATCATCGTTGCCACCATCGTCATTGTTCTTCTGACGGCACTGTTTGTGCTGCCAGCCGACATGGTGTCGAACCTTCCCGACAGGTTGGCTACCCTGCAACTGGTACCCGCTATTCTGGCACTCAACGTTGTTGTATTGGCTTTCTTGCTTGTTCTTACCCTTGTGTGTGGACGGTTGTACTGCTCCATCATCTGTCCGTTGGGTATTTTCCAGGATTTATTCATCCGTTTGCATAGTCGATTCAAACGCAATCGTTTCCGCTTTGCAAAACCTCTGAAGTGGGTACGCTATCCTGTGTTGGTGGCCTTCGTGGCACTGATTGTAGCGGGTTTCACATCGTTGGCAGCCCTCATCGAGCCTTATAGTGTCTTCGGACGCATGGCTCATGCCTTGAGCAGCTTGTCGTTGTGGTACGTGGCAGTTCCCACCTTTGTGGTGATAGTGTTGTTCGCATGGTTTGGCGGTCGCTTGTATTGCAACAGCGTTTGTCCGGTCGGCACATTTCTTGGTATCTTGTCGCGTTTCTCCTTGCTCAGGCATCATATCGATGTGAGCAAATGCACTGGGTGCCAACGCTGCGCCCGCAACTGCAAGGCAATGTGCATCGACCCTAAAGCCCACCGTATCGACTATTCGCGTTGCGTCACCTGTTTTGACTGCATCGACAATTGTCGTGAGGGAGCCATTCGTTATGGTGTCGTGCCCAAACACACAAACACCAATCATGCCACATCGAACGACAAATCGCGTAGGACATTCCTCTCGTTGGCCGGCTTGGTGGCTGTCTCTACAATCGCCAACGCCCAGGAGAAGAGGGGCGACGGAGGATTGGCCAACATCATTGACAAGCGGGAGCCTGCCCGCAAGGCACGCATCACCCCTCCGGGTTCGCTTGGCTGGCGTCACTTACAGCAACATTGTACAGCCTGCCAGCTTTGTGTCAATGCCTGCAAGAACCAGGTGCTTCGTCCATCGACCGACCTGACACATTGGATGACTCCATATTCTTCGTTCGAGAAGGGTTGGTGCCGTCCGGAGTGTACTGCTTGTGGAGATGTTTGTCCCACCGATGCCATCCAGCCATTCACACGCGAGGAGAAGACCGCTATCCATACGGGTCATGCCGTGTGGGCTGGACGCTATTGTGTGGCAAACCATGAGGGCACGTGCGACAATTGCGCCCGTCATTGCCCGACCGGTGCCATCACCATGATGGCCAAACGTCCGAGCGACCCAAAATCGTTCAAGATTCCAGTGGTCAATCGCGAGCTTTGCATTGGCTGTGGGGCCTGCGAATATGTGTGTCCGGCTCGTCCTCTTAGTGCAATCCATGTGGAGGGTCATGAAGTCCATCAGGTGAATTAGCAAACAACAAATCAATAAACAAACAGATTATGAACAGAAGAACATTTCTCAATGGATTGATGGCAACAAGTTGCCTCACCGCATTTCAGTCGGTCGCAGCGTCGCCACTGGCCCGATTGGCTACCTCTCCGAGTACGAACGGTCTTGGTGCAGGGAATTTCGACGAAAACCTTGTTGTGTTTATCTCCGACTTGCATTGCAATCCGGAAGGTTACCAACCCGATCATCTGCGCAAGGTGGTGAACCGTATCCTGAACCTTCCCGTGTTGCCGCGCAATGTCATTGCCTTTGGCGATCTCGCCTACCTCACGGGCAAGGTGTCGGAATATGAGTTTTTGAAACCCATTCTGAAACCGCTTGAAGACGCAGGCATTACCCTTACCCTCGGCATGGGCAATCACGACCATCGTGCACGTTTCGCGCAGGTGTTCCCCGAACAGGCCGCCAAGACAAAGTTGCAGGGACGCTACGTGTATATCGTAGAGACTCCTCATGCCGATTTCATCTTGCTCGACTCCTTGCAGGAAAGCGAGGATCCCACTACGTGGATTACTCCCGGCGCACTCAACGAGGAACAGAAGCAATGGTTGGAGCAGACGCTCAAGAACTACACCAAGCCAGTGTTTGTGGGATCCCACCATCCGCTCAACGAGGTAGGCATCAGCGACATATTGGTGAAGAGTCCGACTTGCTGCGGTTATATCTATGGTCACAATCATCGTTGGCAGAAGCATTGGATTAAGTTGAGCTATGGGTCGCAACGTATCGTGCGTGCCATGTGCCTTCCTTCTACCGGACATTGGGGTGACATAGGTTTCGTGACTTTCTCGCTCGACGGAAAGAAAGCCGTGGCCGTCAACAACCAGTCGGAGTTTTTCTTCCCCCAACCAGCATCCCCGGCCGATTCGCCCGCACAATGGCAATACATCACAGAGGAGAACAATGGAGACCAATGTACGTTTACGTACACTATTTGAGGGTCGGAGGTTGGAAGTGGAAGAGTGGAAACGCGGGGAAATTTAAGGTAGGGCGTAAGCCCTACCGATAGAATCGGGCAGTAATGACGATTTTACGTAACTTTGCGGCGTGAAGAAATTGTTGACGATACTTGTTGTGTTGTTTGGCGTGTTGGGTGGGGGGTATGCACAAACTGCTTGGACTCCCGACAACCTGCCTATGGTGCACTTGATGGACCGCACGAAGTATGTAATCAATCCGGATGGAATACTTACGGCCGCCGAGGTGGCCACGATGGATGCGGAACTCTATGGACTGGAACGGAAGACCGGCACCCAGACCGTTGTGGTGGTGGTGAGGCACATTGAGGATGACGATCCGTATAGTTTCGGTCAGGCTGTGGCCGACAAGTATGGCATAGGCAAGAGGGGAACGGACAACGGATTGTTTGTGATGCTCTGTACGGGCGACCGTAGCTATACCATCTTGACTGGCGACGGTCTGGAGGGCGTGCTACCCGATGCCATTTGTCGGCGCATCCAGGACAGGGTGATGGTGCCAAAGTTGCGCGAAGGCAGGTGGGGAGAGGCAATGGTAGCTACCATCCATGCGCTGGCGGAACGCATCGCGAACGAAAACCCCGATGGTGTGACGGTGGATGACGAAGAGGATGGCTCGGTGTGGGCGGCTGTGGTGACGATGATGGTGCTGGTATTCCTTTTGCCGATAATTATCAGACGGCTGTCGCGCAAGAAATGTCCTCGTTGCGGAAAGTACATGAAACAGGTGAAAAAACAGTTGGGGCGCGAAACCATTGACATGCGACAGTGGCATGTGACTTATTGTTGCAAGCACTGCGGACACACGATGACGGTGATGGAGAACGAAAACATATCGAACGACGGAGGGGGCTTGCACGGACCTTTCGTTGGTGGAGGCCTTGGTAGGGGCGGACATTTTGGTGGCGGTAGCATCGGCGGCAGTTTCGGTGGTGGGCATTTTGGTGGTGGGGGTTCGACAGGACGCTTCTGAGCCGACATGTTGATGCCTGCAAGGTGGGATAAATGAACATATTTATATATAAATGTAGTGTGAAATGAAAAGAAGTACATTGATTTTGATAGCGGCAGCAGTGGTGCTGTCGATAATAGGCGTGAGCCAGTATAATGGATTCGTGTCGAAGGATGAGACGGTGGCAAAGGCTTGGGCCAATGTGGAAACACAGTACCAGCGTCGTGCTGACTTGATACCTAACTTGGTGAACACAGTGAAGGGATATGCACAGCATGAGGAAAATACCTTCAAGGAGGTGGTAGAGGCACGCGCCAAAGCTACCAGTGTTCAGATGAATCCTACAAATATCACTCCCGAACAGCTGAAGGAATTCCAACAGGCACAGAGTAGGGTCGGGGCGGCTCTCGGACGACTCATCGCCGTGGCCGAGAACTATCCTGAACTGAAGGCCAACGAGAACTTCCGCGAGTTGCAGGCACAGTTGGAGGGTACAGAAAACCGCATTCAGAAAAGCCGTACGGAGTATAATGAGGCAGTGCGCTCGTACAACGTGTCGGTGCGACGTTTCCCAGGAAACATCATCGCTGGCATTTTCGGCTTCCAAACCAAGGAAAGTTTCAAGGCCGATGAGGGAACGTCGAAGGCTCCAGAGGTGAAGTTTTGATGATTTTTAATTGTCTTGGCCTTGCATCCTGAAAATAATGCTTACCTTTGTGGGAAATAACATTTAAAACGAAACGAACATGAGCAGACTACACATTGTCAACCATCCATTGATTCAGCACAAGCTGACCATTATGCGTGAGCAGAAGACCAATTCGAAGGATTTCCGCATCTTGTTGCGCGAGATTTCGTTGTTGATGGGTTATGAGGTGACACGCGACCTTCCGACTACCGAGAAAATCATTGAAACTCCGTTGCAGCGGATGACGGGCTATACCATCAAGGGGAAGAAACTGGCCATCGTGCCTATCTTGCGTGCAGGCTTGGGCATGGTCGATGGTTTGCTCGACTTGCTGCCCGTGGCCAAGGTGGGACATATAGGCTTGTATCGCGACGAGACCACCCACAAGCCTGTGTATTACTATAGCAAGTTCCCTGCCGACATAGACCAACGCATGATTATTGTGACCGACCCGATGCTGGCCACTGGTGGAAGTGCTTCGGATGCAATCAACCTGCTCAAGGATAAAGGATGTACAAACATTCGCCTCATGTGCTTGGTGGCCGCTCCGCAGGGCGTGCAGAAAATGCAACACGACCATCCTGACGTGGATGTTTTCACGGCTGCCCTTGACGAGAGACTGAATGAGCAGGACTACATCCTGCCTGGTCTGGGCGATGCCGGCGACCGTATCTTCGGAACGAAATGACGGACGCTTCCCGTCGATACTTACAACTCCTGCACTTGCATTAAACCCACGTGTGGGAGCTTTTGTCTTTTTGAGACCTTTTTCTTGGAATCGATTGTCGCTACAAAACCAAAAAACACTTATGGGAAAACAAAAACACCTTTTGATGACGGCACTGCTGCTGATGGGGCTGCCGATGATTGTGGCTGCACAGCAAGTGAATTACGACGAGAGTAAGGTAGGGCCTTATACGCTTGAAGACCCCTTGCAATTTGCAGATGGCAAGCTGGTAAAGGATGCCGCCGACTGGGCGAAACGCCGCACGGAAATATTGCAGCTGTTTCAGCAGGAAATGTACGGACAGATGCCTGCACCTTGTCACGAAGTGGTGACGGAGGTGATAGAGGAGGGCGTGACACTGGCGGGATTCGGTATCAGACGTCAGGTGAGGATGTGGTTCCGTGCCGACAAGACCGGGCCGAAGGTGGATTGGATGATTGTAGCACCTCGACACATCAAGGAGCCTGTGCCTGCCATCATATTCCTGAACTATGTGGGCAATCAGTCGTTGTTGCCCGACAAGGAGATACTCGTGACCGACGGCTGGCTGAGAAACAATGAGGCCAACTTCGTGAAGGATCACCGCACGACGGAACAAAGTCGTGGCATGTTTGTGGGTCCGAACAGCGACACGGTTTGTCCGCTGGGTATGATACTGGCCCGTGGCTATGCCGTGGTGACTGCCTGCTATGGAGAGATTTCGCCAGACCCAAATCGCGACGACGCACCCGGTCGCAACCTTCAGGACGACATTGCCTACACGGGCATCTTTGACTTATGGGGAACGCGCGACGCCTCGCGACAGGACAATACGACGGCTCTGGCAGCCTGGGCATGGGTGCTGATGCGCGGCATGGACATGATAGAGCGCGATGCTGCCTTGGACGCGCGGAAAGTGGTGGTGACTGGCTGCTCAAGACTGGGCAAGGCCGCTTTGCTGGCCGGAGCCTTCGACGAACGGTTCCCCGTGGTGGTGCCGGTGCAGACTGGCGGCGGTGGGGTGCCGTTGGCAAAACGGAACTTCGGCGAGACCATCGCCACGGAAGTCGCCTCGTTTACCCATTGGTATTGTCGCGCTTACGACAAGTATGCCGGCAAGGAGGAAACCATGCCTTTCGACCAACACTTGCTGCTCGCTTGTGTGGCTCCAAGGGCATTGTTGGTGGAGGGTTTCGACAAGGAATGGTTCGACACGAAAGGAGAATTTCTGTCGGTTCAGGCGGCGAGTCCGGTGTGGACATTCTTGGGTAAGGAAGGGCTACCTGCAGTGGAATGGCCCGACGACTACGACACCAAAGCCATCGGCAAGGACTTGGGATATGTGCGTCGTGACCAGGAACATGGTATCTCGGCACTTGACTGGACGTGGATGATGGATTTTGCCGACAGTGTGTTTGGCAAATAGAACTGGAAGGGCTTGTCCTGAACGTAATCGGAGGGAGGAATTGATAGTGAAAAGATGGATGCTTGTCTGTGCCTTTTGGACGGTCGTGACGCTGCCGGGCTTTCCGCAGGGTTACGACAACCTGTGGAAGCAGGTTGACGCATTGTTGGAGAAGGACTTGCCCGCATCAGCGGTGGAGAGATGCACAGCCATATATGCCAAGGCAGAGGCGGAGGAAAACATGGCTCAGATGATGAGGGCGTTTTGCTACTCCATGACCGTCAGGGCACAGATTTCGCCCGACAGCCTACAGGTGGATGTGGAAAGGATGAAGGCATGGGCGGAACGAGAGAAGAATCCTTGTCATCAGGCGGTCATCTACAGCATCATGGCAGGAAAGGACAGCGAACATCGGGAAGAGTACTTGCGACGTTCACTGCGGAATGTGGATGAATTGCGGGTTTTTGACGCTACTGACTTGATCCCGATGGTGAAGACCGGCGAAGATAGCCACCGCTACTTCGGCAACAGTCTGCTCGACGTGTTGGCCCGCAGGGCTCTCGACGTGTTGGCTGCCGGCAATGGCGACCAGACATTGATCAACGAAATTTTCCGTGTGTTGCTACGTGCATACGCTGACAATCGTGAGGCATCGTTGCTGATACGTTTGCAACGGTTGGACACATTCGGTGCAGATGCCGAAGGTGACAGCGTGGAACGGCTGATAAGCGAGTACGGCGATCTGGAGGTGTGTTGCGAAGCCTATATCCGACTGGCTGGAACCGACGAGGGGCGCAGCAAGGCCCAGCGCATGAGGCTGGTAGAGGAAGGACTTCGGAAATATCCTCATTACAAACGCATCAATGCGTTGAAGAACCTGAAACAAGAGTTGGAAAGACCTTTCATCGATATAGCTATTGCTCCCATGTATCCTGAAACCACGACCGAGATAAAGGTGGAATACTGTAACTCGAAAGGTTTCTCGTTGCTTGTCTATAAACTGCGGCTTCAACCTTGGGAGATTGACCGCAAGCGGGTCGATGAAAAGAATGTGAGGCAATATGGAGAACTCCATGCCTCAGAACATTTTGACTTGCCACCGACCCCCGATTACGAGCCGACAACCACGTCGTTGCGCTTTACCGCTCCCCAGTCGGGAGTCTATTATGTGATGATGAAGCCCGACGAGAAGAACGGTGAAACGGAAGGTAGGACCGTGGTGGTGAGCCGGATGGCATTGATTGCTCGCGAAATAGGCTACCGACAGATGGAGTGCGTGGTGCTTGATGTGCGGTCGGGACATCCGTTGGAAAATGTGAAGGTGAGTCTGTTCAGACAAGATGACACCAAGCTTGGCCGTGAGCTGCAACACGGAATGAGCGACGGACGCGGTTGCGTGACGTTTCGGGAAACCGATGGGAATGTGACCATCAAGGCCGAGAAAGATGGTGAGGTGGCGATGCCGCTCTCCTATTATAATTATTATTATAGAACACGCACGACAGACACTGAAAGTGCCAAGCGGCAGCATTGTTGGATTTTCACCGACCGGGCATTGTATCGCCCAGGGCAGACCATCCAATTCTCAGGATGTGTTTTTGAGCAACAGGGCGATGAGACTGTTGTGAAGCAGGGTGGAGAGGTGAGCGTGAAGCTGTTCGACTCTACGAACACCGCCATCGATTCGCTCACACTGGCGGTTGACACCATGGGTTCTTTCGATGGGAACATCAGGCTGCCCGAAAAAGTGAGGAACGGCAGATTTGCCATTGAGGCTCTTCGTTACAAAGTGTGGGTCGAGGTGGAGGAGTACAAACGTCCGACGTTTGAAATCGTGTTCGATAAGGTTGTTGACGCTTATCAGTGGGGCGATAGTGTGGATGTGATGGGTGTGGTGCGGACATTGTCTGGTGTGCCCCTGCAACGGGCACAGGTGAGATACGTGCAGGAGATGACTGTATGGATGGGGCGGAAAAGCCAAAAGAAAGGCGTGGAAGGAATCTTGCAAACTGACGACGAAGGGCGTTTTAGTGTGCCGTTGACACTCCGTGGCGAAGGCATGGACGACCAGGACAGATATGGCGTTTGTGGATTGACTGTTGATGTGACATCGCTTTCGGGCGAAAGTCACCGTGCCAAACAAACGCTACGTGTGGGGCGTAACTCGTTGCAAATGCAATTGGAAGTACCCCACAACAGGGTGTGGCGGAAAGAGCGGATGCCGCGGATTTGCATGAAGGTGACGAATTACGACGGAGCTTCAGTCCCGACAATGGTGGAATACCGGGTGGCAGCATGGCAGGACAATATGGATTGGAAAAAGGTGCAGGTGCGACTGATGGGACAATGTGAAAGCAACCATTTGTTTGTACCGGTTGAAGTAGCAGGCTTGCCGTCGGGTAAGTATGCGATGAAGGTCGTGGCAAGAGACGAACGAGGGCAGGAGGTGAGTGCGGAAACTGACTTCGTGCTGTTTTCCGGATCGGACAAAACAGTCCCTACCCACGATGACTTGTGGACCTATTCAGAGCTCGACTCGGTGTCGGGCCAGGCTACCTGGTGGTATGGCACGAAACACAACAATGCATACGTACTGACCGACATATACGACCAAAGGATTCGGATGGAAGGGAGTGCGAACACGCTGAAGGCTGGTGGAGTGGCACGACGGACTTGCGATGTGTTCTCGGCAAAAGGCAATGGTGTGGAAGTGAAGTTGACGATGGTGAGACAGGGAAAGCTGTTTGCTGAGGAAATGGAATTCGCCAAACCGAAGCCGAGGAAGCAACTGACCTTGAGATGGAGCAGTTTCCGCGATAAACTTCAGCCAGGCGAAAACGAAACGTGGACATTGCAGATTCTTCGCTCCGACGGAACCCCGGCACAAGTACAGGTGGTGGCCACTCTGTATGATGCCTCGTTGGATTTGCTGAAGCCGTTGGGTTGGACCTATTCGCACACGTTCTCTCGCTATATCCCTCATGCTTACATGTCGCGGTTATACATGGGCACTACAAATTTGTTCTCGACTATCCTGTTGTCGAATCTGTCCCTTCCTTCGTTTCAGTATTCCACGTTGGACTTACCATCCGATGGCGGACTCATGCGCCGTTATCCTTTCAACAGGGCTATGCCAAAGGATGTGAAGATAGGTTATGCACGAGCTGTCGAAGAGACGGCGGCTGTCAGTTCTCCAATGGCTTCGGCCGCTCCCGATGGGAATACTGGCGAGATGGTGTCCGAATCCATAGGTCTTCGTGATGATTTCAGCGAGACGGCATTTTTCATGTCTCGATTGACAACTGACGAGAGGGGAGAGGTCGCTCGGAGTTTTACACTGCCTGAAAGCTTGACTCGTTGGCGCTTCCTGGCATTTGCCCACGACAGTTTGATGAATATGGGACTGCTTGCCGACGAGGTGGTGGCACAGAAGAAACTGATGCTGCAAAGTCAGTTGCCACGATTTGTGCGAGTGGGCGATGAGGCTGAGTGGCAGGCATTGATAAGCAATGCAGGCAAGGAGGCCAAGCAGGGGACGGTGATGTTGGAGGTACTGAATGTGAGGGACAGCAGTGTGGTGATGAGCGGACAGGAACCTTTCGACCTGGAGGCGGGGAAATCGGTGGCGGTGAGATTCCGTTGTCGCATACCCGAAGGGTGTGAAGGACTTATCGTGCGGATGCAGGCTGACGGTGGAGACTGTAAGGACGGAGAGCAACACAGAGTGCCCGTATTGGACAGTAAGGTGACGGTGACTGACACACGTTCGTTTACCATGCGGGGCAAGGGGAACTACAACTACACGTTCGACAATCTTTTCAACAACCACAGCAATACGGCTACTCAGAAAAAACTGATAGTGAGTTTCGTTGACAACGCATTGTGGTATGCTTGGCAGGCACTTCCAGCCTTGCAAAAGCCCGAGAAGGAAAATGTCGTGACGTTGGCGGCTCATTATTATGCAGACAAGATGGAACGTCTGATGGGGCATGAGGCAGGATCCGCAGATGAGGTGATGGGGAAACTGAAGGCCCTGCAACAGGGCGACGGTGGATGGAGCTGGTGCATGGGAATGCTAAGCAACCGTGTGCTGACTACCCAGGTGGTGGTGATGTTGGCGCGTTTGCACCACCGTGGTGCAGATGTAAGCGACATGGAAGTGCAGCTCAAGGGGGCTATGGACTATTTGCGGAAACAGGCACGGCAGGAATACGACGAAGTGAAGGCTTCCAAGAGCAAACGTGCGTACAGCGAAGAGACACTGAAATACATCTATGCCAAAGTGTTGCTTGGGATTGCCTTGGACGATGGCGACAGGCATTGCATAGAACAGGCGAAGAAGAATCCTCGGTTGTTTACGATTTATGGGAAGGCCGTCGCTTCGTATTTGCTCGATGCCGCCGACGAGAAGAAAACAGTAAAGGGATTTCTCGGCAGCATTATGGAATATTCTGTCGTAACCGATGAAATGGGACGCTATTTCGACACACCGAAGGCTCCATACAGTTGGTGCAGCTATCGCATCCCCACCCAGAGCATGGTGATTGAGGCTTTGCACAGTCTCTCTCCGAATGTCGATGTGGAGGCCGAAATGAAACAGTGGCTGTTGAAGCAAAAGCAAGTGCAGCAGTGGGAGAATGTCGTGGCTACGGTAGATGCCGTGTATGCGTTGTGCAATGAAGGGTTGTGGAATGTTGACAGCCTGAAGGTGAGCCAGAAGACATACGAGGCGGAAGTAGATACGATGCGTCGGTTTGGTTATTGCAAAACTACCGATGGCATAGGGTGGGGCAGTGTGTGTGCTTCGTACGAAGAAGAGCTGGAAAAGGTTATGCCAGAGCATAACGGACTAAGCATCACACGCAGTTTGTCGCGGAATGGAAAACCTGTGGAGGGAGGTTTGGAGGTAGGCGACCGTGTGACTGTATGTCTCAGTGTGGCGGCCGATCGCGACATGGACTTTGTGGAGATAACCGATGAACGGGCTGCTTGCATGGAACCGGTAGAGGCACTGTCGCGCTACGAATGGCAGGAAAAGGTGGGTTGTTACAGGCAAACGACCGACCATGCCACCCATTTCAGCATAGACAAGTTGAGGAAAGGAAAATATACAATCAAATATGACGTTTACGTAACGGCGGCTGGAGCTTACTCTGCCGGCATCGCTACTATCCGTAGTGCATACGCGAGCGAGTTTGCTGGACGTACACGGGAAATGGAGATAATAGTGAAATGAAGAAATTGGTTTGTTGGTGCTGTGCACTTGTGCCGCTGGTGCTGATGGCGCAGCCTAAGGCCTCGTTCGACAAGAATGAGGCGAAATTTGGCGATATACTATGGAAGAAGCCTGTGACGGCGACTTTCCGTGTTACGAATACGGGCGACAAACCGTTGGTGATTACGAACGTGACGACTTCGTGCGGATGCACGGTGGCATCGTGGACAATGGAGCCTATCCAACCCGGCAACGAGGGACTTGTGATGGCTACTTTTGACGCTAAACAATTGGGGCGTTTCATCAAGTCGGTGGGCATCTACTGCAATGCGGCCGACAAACCTATCTACTTGAAGCTATCCGGCACGGTGAAGGAGTCGGTGCCCGAATCGAAGGTGGAGGAACCTGTTGCCGTGAAAGAAGGACCTCAAGAAGTGCTTTCACCCAAGGAGGCCAAGGCAAGAGCCAAGGCTGCCGCTAAGGAGGCAAAACGGAAGGCCAAGGAGGAAAAGCGCAAGGCCAGGGAAGCCGAGAGACAGCAAAGAGAACAAAATAAAACGAAGAAATCATGGAACATCCTGAAAATGATCAAGAATATCAAGGACTGACGGTGAATGCCGGAATAGAGCAGCCTGCTTCGGTGAACCCTTATCTGGCAAGCCGGAAGCGGGTGCACAGGCACCAATTCACGCCAGGCGAATATGTGGAGGGCATTGTCAAGGGAAATGTGACTGTGCTGGGGCAGGCGGTGACCCTCGTGGAAAGCCTGTTGCCTGAGCATCAGGCCGTGGCGCAGGAGGTGATAGAGAAGTGCCTTCCTTACTCGGGCAATTCGGTGCGCATAGGCATTAGTGGCGTGCCGGGAGCTGGCAAGAGCACCAGCATCGACGTGTTCGGACTGCACGAGTTGTCGAAAGGAGGCAAACTGGCGGTACTGGCCATTGATCCTTCGTCGGAGCGTTCGAAAGGAAGTATCTTGGGCGACAAGACCCGCATGGAGAAGCTTTCTGTACATCCCGACGCATTCATCCGCCCCAGTCCGTCGGCCGGTTCCTTGGGTGGTGTGGCGCGCAAGACCCGCGAGACCATCACGCTGTGCGAGGCTGCAGGCTTCAACAAAATATTCGTCGAGACTGTCGGGGTGGGTCAGAGCGAAACGGCAGTCCACTCCATGGTGGATTTCTTCCTGCTCATCCAATTGGCGGGTACAGGCGACGAGCTGCAGGGCATCAAGCGCGGCATCATGGAGATGGCCGATGCGATTGTCATCAACAAGTGCGATGGCAATAATGTGGAGAAGGCACAGCTTGCTGCCAGTCATTTCCGAAATGCCCTTCAACTGTTCCCCCTGCCCGAGTCGGGATGGGCACCGAAGGTGTTCACCTATTCGGGATTCTATGGATTGGGCATCAAGGAAATTTGGGACATGATCGATGAGTACATACAGTTTGTGAAGGGAAACGGCTATTTTGAATACCGTCGCAACGAACAAGCCAAATACTGGATGTACGAAACAATCAACGAACATTTGCGTGACAGTTTCTATCAGAACAAAACCATCGGGGCATTGCTCGCCCAAAAGGAAAACGAGGTGTTGATGCGCAAATACACGCCATTCATAGCGGCGAAGAAATTGTTGGATACCTATTACGATTTGTTGAAATAGTGTGCAAAAGCAAATTCAGAAGGACTTGTCCTTACACTGAGTCGCAGTCAATATACAACAAAATTTTCATGAAATGAGAAAGATTACGATAGCCATAGATGGCTTTTCATCGTGTGGCAAAAGTACCATGGCCAAGGATCTGGCTCGGCGGGTTGGCTACGTGTATGTAGATACGGGCGCAATGTATCGTGCAGTGACGCTTTATTGTTTGGAACACAAACTCATTGCCGACGGAAAAGTGGATGTCGATGCCTTGCGACAGCAGATGGACCAGATACACATATCCTTTCGACTGAACGTACAAACGGGGTGTCCTGACACCTATTTGAACGGCACGAGGGTGGAGGACAGGATTCGTGGCATGGAAGTCTCGGCGCAGGTGAGCACTGTGGCGGCACTTGACTTTGTGCGTGAGGCCATGGTGAGACAGCAGCAGCTGATGGGCGCAGAAAAGGGGGTGGTGATGGATGGCCGCGACATCGGTACTGTAGTGTTTCCGGATGCCGAACTGAAAATCTTCGTAACTGCAAGTGCGGAGGTGAGGGCACAACGACGGTATGACGAACTTCGGGCGAAGGGCGAGGAGGCCTCGTTCGAGGATATACTGCAGAATGTGCAGCATCGTGACTACCTCGACCAACACCGTGAGGTGAGCCCGCTCGTGCAGGCTGTCGATGCCGTGGTACTCGACAACAGCAACATGAGCATTGCGGAACAAAACGAGTGGCTGATGAACCAATTGATGCAAGCAGCGAGAGAGTGAATATCGAGATAGATACATCGTCGGGATTTTGCTTTGGGGTGACAACAGCCATACAAAAGGCAGAGGAGCAACTCAAGGAGAGCAAACAGTTGTATTGCCTTGGCGACATCGTGCATAATGGCCAGGAGTGTGAACGGTTGAACCGTATGGGACTACACACCATCACTCACGCCGAAATGGCAGGCTTGCACCAGGCTCGGGTGTTGCTGCGTGCACATGGAGAACCGCCGGAAACGTATGCCTTGGCTGCGAGAAACAACATTGAGATTATCGATGCCACTTGTCCGGTGGTGTTGCAGTTGCAGAAACGCATTCGTCGTGAATATGAGAAAAACATTGATGCACAAATTGTGATATTCGGGAAAAGCGGACATGCGGAGGTGCTTGGACTGGTGGGGCAGACAGATGGGAGGGCATTGGTGATAGAAAATCTTGAGGAGGCCTCGCGGCTTGACTTTACGCACCCCATCCGCTTGTTCTCGCAGACAACCAAATCGTTAGAGGAATTCTGGCAGATTGTGTCCTACATCAAGTCGCATATAAGCGAAGGCGTGAGCTTTGAGTATCACGACTCCATTTGTCGCCAGGTGGCGCATCGGATGGAAAACATCCGTCAGTTTGCCGCTGCACACGATGTCGTCTTTTTTGTGGCAGGACAAAAGAGTTCGAATGGAAAGGTGTTGTTCGAGGAATGTAGGAAGACGAATGTCCGTACGTACCTGATCACCCACCCCGATGAGATAAATCCCACATTGCTCTCACCCGGTTTGTCGGTTGGCATTTGCGGTGCCACTTCAACTCCCAAATGGCTGATGGAAAATTGCAAAAAAAAGATCGAAACGTTTGCTTTATAAAAAATATTGGCTATTTTTGCGGCGTGATTTATTCACAAAGCTATTATTAACAACAAAACATTTAACAAATGGAAGTTAAGAAATCCAAGAAAGCAGACCTCGAAGGCAAGAAATCGACTTGGCTGCTTGTTGGCTATGTGCTGATCTTGGCTATCTTGTTTGTGGCGTTCGAATGGAGTGAGCGCGACATGAAGGTGACCACAGATACAGGTATTGCCGATGTTGTGTTTGAAGAAGAAATGATTCCTATTACAGAGCAGGAACAGAAAGTGACACCTCCACCTCCAGAAGCTCCGAAGGTAGAGGAAGTGCTCGAAATCGTTGAGAACGATGCCAATGTGGAGGAAAGCACCATCCAGGCATCCGACGACATGGAAAAGGCTGTGGAAATCAAGTATGTGGCTCCTGTTGTGGAAGAAGAAGACCCTGAAGAACAGCAGATTTTCCAGATTGTAGAGGAAATGCCTGAATTCCCTGGCGGTATGGCAGAGTGCTTGAAGTTCTTGGCCAAGAACCTGAAGTATCCTACAATCGCTCAGGAAAATGGTGTCCAAGGTCGTGTCATTATCCAGTTTGTTGTCAACAAGGACGGCTCCATCGTTGACCCTGTTGTGGCTCGTGGTGTTGACCCATATCTCGACAAGGAAGCACTCCGCGTGGTATCTACCATGCCAAAGTGGAAACCAGGAAAGCAACGTGGTAAGGAAGTACGTGTGAAATACACCGTTCCCGTGTCATTCAAGCTACAGTAATCGAAATGTATAAAAGGGAGGCTGCCTCACGGGCAGCCTCCCTTTAGTTTGGCTTTTCCCATCATCAATTTTATGAAAACTTATACTGTCGGTGGACTTCGCACACTTATTGAGGAATATTTGGCCTCCATGCCTTATTCGCGCCAGCCAAAAGGTTTGTACGATCCCATCGAATATGTGCTTGGCTTGGGTGGCAAGCGCATCCGCCCAATCTTGATGTTGCTTGCCTATAACCTGTATCGCGAGGACATCAACACCATTTTGCCTCAGGCGGTAGGTCTTGAGACCTATCACAATCATACGCTCCTTCACGACGACTTGATGGACAATGCCGATATGCGCCGTGGAAATCCTACTGTCCATGTAAAGTGGAATGCAAACACCGCCATACTTTCAGGCGACGCGATGCTTATCTTGGCCTACCGACTCATGAATACTTCGCTTGCCTGTCGTGAGGTGATGGATGAGTTTGTCGAGGCAACCATGCAAATATGTGAGGGGCAGCAGTGGGACATGGAGTTCGAGACCAGAGCGGATGTCACGGTGGACGAATACATAGAGATGATTCGTTTGAAGACATCCGTCTTGTTGGCCGCAGCCCTAAAGATAGGGGCCATGTTAGCGGGCGCACCAGCCTCGGATGTGGATAGGTTGTATCGAATGGGTACCTGTATGGGACTGGCATTCCAGTTGCAGGATGACTACCTGGATGTCTATGGCGATGTGAAAGTGTTTGGCAAGAACATTGGAGGAGACATCCTTTGCAACAAGAAGACCTATATGCTGATTCAGGCCTTGAAGAAGGCCTCGCCAGAACAACGTGAGGAAATGACACGTTGGATGGAGCGCACAGAATACGAACCTGCCGAAAAAATCAAGACCTTTACGAAAATCTACGACTCGTTACATGTCGGTGAAGATTGTCGGGCACTTGTTGATTCGTATTATACGGAAGGCCTTTCGTTGCTTGCTGAAATGTCGGTGCCAGCCGATCGATTAGCCACGTTGCGCCAGTATGTGTGCAGTTGGATAAAACGCGAGAACTGATTATGATTGACACCCACACCCATTTGTTCGACGAATCTTTCCGACATGATTTTCATGAGGTAATCCGCCGTGCGCTTGACGTGGGTGTTACGCGCATGTACATGCCCAATATTGATGACACCACCATAGAACCTCTACTGGGTGCTTGTGCGGCCTATCCGCAGTATTGTTTCCCATTGATAGGCTATCATCCTACTTCGGTCAATGCCGACTACACACCCGTCCGGTTGCTTCGCGTGAAACGCGAACTTCGTCCGGGGCATCCGTATGTGGGAATCGGTGAGGTGGGTTTGGACTTGTATTGGGACAAGACGTACTTGCTTCAACAGCAACAGGTGTTCGATGAACAGATTCAGTGGGCACAAGAGTGGAACCTGCCCCTTATCATCCATTGTCGCGAGGCATATCGTGAACTCTTTGATGTGTTGGCTCCCTACAAGAACTCCTCGTTGCGAGGCATCTTCCATAGCTTTACGGGAACCGCCGACGAAGCTGTGGAATGTTTGGACTATGGGAACTTCATGTTGGGGGTGAATGGAGTGGTGACCTTCAAGAAAAGCCATTTGCCCGCATTGCTTCGAAGTGTTGTCCCTCTGGAGCGTATCGTCCTCGAAACAGACTCGCCATATCTGGCACCAGTACCACATCGTGGGCAACGCAACGAAAGCACTTTTGTTCGGGATGTGGCCGAAAAACTGTCCCAAGTGTATGAAATTGATGTTTTGCAGGTCGAAAATCAAACAAATGTAAATGCTTCACGCGTTTTTTGAAATAATTTAAGAAAAAATCTTTGCCGTTATTAAAAAATATTGTAATTTGCAGCCGTTTTTGAGTGGTGGAAGTAAAAAACTCTTTAAGGAGAGATGCTCGAGTGGTTGAAGAGGCACGCCTGGAAAGCGTGTAAACGCCTAAAGCGTTTCGGGGGTTCGAATCCCCCTCTCTCCGCAGAAACAAGCAAGATGAGGATAGGTGGATAAACGTAGTGAGGAGGATGTTGCAGGGATGAGGCATTGTTGGTGAGCGAGAAAGATTTGGTGAACAATAACTATGACAGTAGATAGAAAACAAATAAACAACTAATTAATTAATCTTTTAAAAACTTAGACAAACAATGAAAAAGTTAATCGCAATTGTTGCATTGATGGGATTCCTCACCGTAGGATCAGTTCAGCCTATTATGGCACAGGAAGCTCCAGCTACTGAACAGACGGTAGTAGAAGAGGGCGGTATTCACAAAGCCTTGAAAACAAAGTTCATCGAAGGTACTGCCGACTTTATGTCGTTGGTGGCCATCGCATTGGTTATTGGTTTGGCATTCTGTATCGAGCGTATCATCTACCTGAGCCTTGCTGAAGTGAACACAAAGAAGCTTATGGCCGACGTTGAGGCTGCTCTTGAAAAGGGTGATGTGGAAGGTGCAAAGACAATCTGCCGCGACACTCGTGGACCGGTTGCTTCCATCTGCTATCAGGGTCTGATGCGTATCGACGAAGGACTTGATGTAGTAGAGCGTTCGGTAGTGTCATACGGTGGCCTGCAGGCAGGTGCTCTTGAGAAGGGCTGCTCTTGGATTACATTGTTCATCGCAATGGCTCCGTCACTCGGATTCTTGGGAACAGTGGTTGGTATGGTCATGGCATTCGATAAGATCCAGCAGGCAGGTGACATCAGCCCGACAGTCGTTGCGGGTGGTATGAAGGTCGCTTTGATCACAACTATTTTCGGTTTGGTCGTTGCATTGATTCTTCAGGTATTCTACAACTATATTCTTTCTAAGATTGAAGCTTTGACAAGCGCAATGGAGGATTCTTCCATTACTTTGCTTGACACTATCACAAAGTACAATCTGAAATTCAAGAAGTAATTGTATAATCCACTCTTACACCTAATAAAATGAAAATTGAGAAATTCTCATCCTATGTAATGTATGCATGCTTCATCATTATTCTGGTGGTGTTGGCCATGTTTTACTTCGTGGGATATACAAATCCTATTGCAGGCGATTTGAATGCGCCTGAACATACTGATACATTAATATTCTTAATGTATGGACTGCTTGTCCTTACCGTGTTGCTTACCATTATCGCTGCAATCATGCAGTTTGGTGCAGCTTTCAAGGACAGCCCTTTGGGAGCACTCAAGTCTTTGATGGGACTGTTGTTCCTTGTCGTGGTGATTGTCGTTTCTTACGCTTTGGGTTCAGGAGAACCTGTTATGGCCAACAACGAACTTTACACCGATGCACTTTGGCTGAAACTTACTGATATGTTCTTGAATGCAATGTATATCCTCCTGGGTATCACTGCCCTCTTGACGATTGTCAATATGACAGGTATCGTAAAGAAAATCAAATTTTAATATTATCATTGTTTAAAAGGAGAAAGTAAAATGGCTCGAAAGAAAAGAAAAGTGCCTGGAATCAATTCAAGTTCTACGGCCGACATCGCTTTCATTCTGCTCATCTTCTTCCTTATTACTACTTCTATGGATACCGACCGTGGTTTGGCACGTCGTCTGCCGCCGCCACCCGATCCAGCAGCAAAGCAAGATGATAATATTAAGGTGAAGGAACGTAATGTGCTTCAGGTGCGCTTGAATGCCAACAATGAGCTTATGTGCGGCTCTGAGTACATTAGCGTAAATCAATTGAAAGCGAAAGCAAAAGAATTTGTGGCAAATCCTAATGATGACCCCAACTTGCCAGAGAAGCATTTGGAGAATATTCCTCTGCTTGGTGGTGATGTCATGATTACGAAAATGCACGTCATCTCTGTGCAGAACGACGTTGGTACAAGCTATCAGGCTTACATTGATGTGCAAAACGAACTGATTGCCGCTTATAACGAACTCCGCGACGAGTTGGGTAAGGCAAAGTTTGGAAAGGCATACGTCGATTGCGACGAAGACCAACAGAAGGCAATACGTGCGTATTTCCCACAGAAGATTTCAGAAGCAGAACCTAAAAAGTATGGAGGCAAGTAATTATGGGAAAATTTAATAAGTCTGGGCAACGCGAAATGCCCGAATTGAACACCTCATCATTGCCCGACCTTATCTTTACGTTGTTGTTCTTCTTTATGATTGTAACATCAATGCGTGAGGTTACTTTGAAGGTGCAGTTCAAGGCTCCAGCAGCTACTGAGCTCGAAAAGTTGGAAAAGAAATCGTTGGTGACATTCATCTACATGGGTAAGCCGACCCCGGAATACCAAAAGAAATTGGGTGGTGAGACCCGTATCCAGCTCAACGACAAGTTCTCTGAAGTATCTGAAGTGGGTGATTACATCTATCAGGAACGTGAGAACATGAAGGAAGAGGATCAACCGTTCATGACTGTGTCGCTGAAGGTTGACAAGGAGACGAAGATGGGTATCGTTCAGGATGTGAAGCAGGCATTGCGTCAGGCGTATGCCTTGAACATCAGCTACTCTTCGGTGTTGAGAGAATAATTCGTCAACAATAAAATCTAAAAAAGGAGGAGAACAAACTTGTTCTCCTCCTTTTTGTATGCACTAAACTTGGTTCTAAATCTTCTTCAACTCATGAAACACCCCTATGGCGAAGTCGCCTAATGGCGGCTTCCAATTGTTGGGCATTGGTGAATACGATGCCATGCATGCCCAGTTTGCGGGCGGCCTCAATGTTTTGGGGTTTGTCGTCAACGAACAAACATTCCTCGCTCGTGAGATTGAATTTCCGAAGCAGGCGTTTGTAGATTTCTGCATCGGGCTTGATGACTCGTTCCTCCGATGAAATCACATAACCCTCAAGCAAGGAGAACAGCTCGTGGTATTCCTGTATTACCTCCGTTACCTTGCTGCACCAATTCGACAGTCCGTACAGGTGATAGCCTTGTTGCTTTAGTCTGCTGAGCAGTTCTCTCATACCCTCCGTCTCACCTGTCACTTCTTCGCTATATCGCTTGTTGTATTCCTCGAATTCTTGCGCGAAGTCGGGGTACAAATGTCGCATGTCGCGGATGATTTCGTCCATGCTCTGTTCTCCTTTGTCGCAGCGGTCTATGAAGTCGGGTTCTTCGACTATTCTGGTAAGGATTTCTTGTCGTTCCTTTTCGGGACAGATGCGTTGTATCAGCTGAGCAGAGTCGAAATCTACAAGCACTTTCCCGAAGTCGAATATAATGTTCTTGATTGTTTTCATCGCTTTTTGTTTTATTGGCTTACGCTTATGAAAGGCTTCGCTTCGGCATAGCAAAAGCAAGCTTTTCCCCTGCTGCAATGGCCTTTGCATCCTCTTCGTTCCCCTCGTTATTGAAGGGATTGATGCGTAGTTGCATATAGGTGTGTTTATATTCGATTCGTGAACAACTTCCTTCGACACGCTCAATAAGATTCAAGGGGAGCAACGAAGAGAAATGTTTTTAGGGATGGGACAACTCTTTGGATATTGGTTGTTCGCATGTTCCCGACATGTGTCGGGGTGAAAGGATTCGAACCTTCGACCCCCTGCTCCCAAAGCAGGTGCGCTAACCGGACTGCGCTACACCCCGTTCCATCGGAATCGGGCGCAAAGGTAGCACATTAATTCCATTCGTCCAAACGTTTTGGCTAAAAACTCCCAATTATTTTTAAGACATGTTCTCTTGATTGCCCAAAGGCTTAATGGTAATTCTATAGGACTGGCCTTCAAACTTCAAGGTTGATGGTGTTGTAACAGTTGCGTATCTTATGGATAAGTTTTGTGCGCGAGATTGTTTTTACGAATCTGTTTTTTCGGCTTTGGCTTACATTTTATGTCGGTTGAATGTCGTTGTGAAATCAACCAAAGTCGATTGTGGATTGTCTGTCAGGCTGCTTGTCCTGATTGCCGTCCTGTCTGTAGGCTGGCAGGAGGGAACAAGAGGAACATATATATGGGGTTGGTCAAAGTAGTATGCAAACGGTCGTATTCTTTTCTTTGATTGCATGTAAAGTATAATCGGCGGTGGCGTTTATACAATCGGCAGTGGCA
>JAUNNV010000004.1:1893-7638 GCA_030531335.1 Bacteroidales bacterium | reverse complement strand
GTTATAGTTTTTTAGGGCATGAATTCATTTTTTTTTCCTGTACGAAAACAAGTTATCCTCGGCAGGATTAGGAGAATGGTTGGGACATCATTGTTCACATTTGTGTCTGTCGTTTTTTGGGGGAAATCTCCCTCTCCACCTTAAAAAATATTTAAATATTTCCTTTTTTTGGAAGTAATGCGTGTTTTTTAGGAGATAATGTGTATTTTTGCAAACAAATAACGTGTTTGTTTGGTTCCGATTTCGGCTGTGTGCAGTTTTAGGTGTAGGAGCCACAATTGAAAACGAAAGGAATATTTATGGAGACAACAGAAATCTCTCGAATATTCGTCGGAATGACATCCGTTGCTGGACAGCGCGGTCGCATTTTGGCAAGGGTCGGTTTATCAGGCTTTCTCGCTCCCAGATTAGGGAAGCGAGAAGAGTTTTGTTTTCTATATCAGGCGGCTTTAACAAGCTGGTTTGTAGTGCTTTATACTTGTGCATGGGGGGGGGTAGGATTCCTCTGTTCTTATAATCTTTCGTGTCATCGCGCATTCTGGGATAAGTTTCTTGTGAACCAACCTAAGGTTGCGCTTTTGTTGTTGCATCATGGACTGGTATATCGTGTATAAGGGCAGGAGTGTCAGGAACACGTTGCAGGAAAATCTACGGCAGGCAGGATTGAAATACTTCACTCCCACGCGGATTGTGGAGAAATACGAGGGTGACAGAATGGTGGAGCGTGAAGAGCCCGTCCTGAACAATCTTATCTTCATACAGACCGACGGCGACATTTCTCAACTTGTCGGTACGATAGACGGTTTGAGGTCGCCCTACTTGGATCGATGTACTGGCCGCCCTGCTGTGGTGAGGGATTGTGATATGCAGCGTTTCAAGCAGTTTCTCGTCGTGAAAAATATGCACGTCAGGTTTCTTCCCGACAATATCGAACGCTTCTCGGCGTGTCCCAAGGTGCGCGTAAGGGCCGGCGATTTCGAGGGTGTCGAGGGTTATGCGTTCCGCATCCGTGGCGATCGGAAGGTGGTCATTGCCTTGGGCAACATGGCTGTTGCCATATCGGGCATTCATCATAGTTTGTTGGAATATGTATAATTCGTATAAAATTGAAGTGATGGAACGCTATATTTATTTACAAGAGGCACGGATTTTCTCGGTCGGAATATAATGCCAAAGCTTGGGATGCAGTAGGAATTGAGAAAATTGAAAAAATATTGAACAATGAAAGAGGTTAGGTTTATGCTGCCGGATATTTCGGAGGTGGAAATTGACAATGTGGTGGAGGTGCTCCGCTCGGGATGGATTACGACGGGGCCGAAAACCAAGTTGTTGGAAAAGAAGTTAGCGACTTTTGTCGGGAATTATCCATTCGATGCCATGGTCAGCCCAGGACAAACAAACGGTCAATCTTCAATCGCCAATCATCAATCCCCTCGGTGCGTGTGTCTTGGTTCTGCCACGGCGGCAATGGAACTGTCGTTGCGTTTGTTAGGTATAGGGTGTGATGCCGGCGGCAGTGCCGATGACGAGGTTATCACCTGCGCTTACACATATACTGCTTCGGCATCGGTCATAAACCATGTCAGGGCGAGAATAGTACTGGTGGATTGTTCTGACAAGGACGGCTCCATAGAGATGGACTATACTAAACTCGAAGCCGCGATAACGGAGAATACCAAGGCAATCATCCCCGTTGATATTGCCGGTGTTCCATGCGATTACGACAGGATATTTGAGATTGTAGAGAAAAAGAAATCTCTTTTTGTAGCCACTTCCGAACTACAGAATGCTATCGGACGGATTGCAGTAATAGCAGATGGTGCCCATGCATTGGGAGCTTCATACAAAGGGACAATGGTTGGAAGCGTAGCAGACTTCACTGCTTTTTCGTTCCATGCCACCAAAAACTTTTCTACTGCCGAGGGAGGTGCGCTGTGTTGGAATCATATTGATGGAATTGATGACAGTAACATTTACCACAGGATTCAACTGTTCAGTCTCCACGGACAGAGCAAGGACGCATACGCCAAGAACCAGATGGGGGCATGGGAATACGACATCATCGGCACATGGTATAAGTGCAACATGACCGACATCGCGGCCGCCATAGGTCTGGGGCAGTTCGAGAGATACCCCGGGATGCTTGCCCGCCGCAGGGAAATCATTGAACGCTACGATGCGGCATTCAAGCCATTGGGAATAAAAGTCCTGGACCATTACACGGACGAAAGAATCAGTTCGGGACATGTATATATTACCCGAATACCTGGAATAAACCGTGAACAGGCCAATGAAATAATGCAGGAAATGGCACAGGCAGGAATTGCCACCAATGTCCATTTCAAGCCGCTCCCTATGCATACAGCATATAAGAACCTTGGTTTTGACATCAAGGATTACCTCGTTGCGTATGCCAAGTTTGAGAATGAAATAACTCTTCCGCTGCATACGAAGATGTCGGATGAGGATGTGGTGTATGTGATTGAAACTTATATTGCGATTCTGCACAAATATTTTGAAGGGAAATGAGCCTGAGAAATAGAATCTATTTTTCTCCTTTCGGGTATTTGATACATGTTGCTCTCGTGATACTTGCAGCTCTCGGGAAGAGGTGTATGGTATATGGCTATTGGAACAGCGAGGGCAGATATCTGCCCAAGTGCAGGATATCTTCAAAAGCTTTGATATTGGATAAGAAGCAGTTGAAGATTGAAGACAATGTCTGGATAAACCATTATGCCAGAATAGATACTACAGGTGGTGTGGAGATTGGTGAAGGCTGTCAGGTGGGATACGGAGCCTGCATTCTGTCTCATAGCAGCCATATAGCCATACGCCTGCTTGGAACTCACTATATGGAAATACCAATTAAGGATCGTTCTGGATATATATTCAAGCCTGTGAAGATAGGGAAATACACTTTTGTGGGCGGTGGTAGTTATATCATGCCGGGGGTGACGGTCGGGAAAGGTTGTGTGATAGGTGTCAATTCCGTAGTTACGCATGACATACCCGACTATTCCATTGCCATGGGCAATCCGGCAAGAGTGACTGGTTCGACACTTGATACCGACAGGGAATTTCTGGCAGGGAATTCGAGGCTGAAAAAGATGTACTATGATGCAGATGCATTGAAGCGCATCTCTGATCAATCGCATAATGAATGAAACGCATTTTTGACATAGTGGCTTCCGGGTGCGGACTGATTGTATTGAGTCCATTGTTCCTAATTGTTGCAATTTGGATTAAACTGGATTCAAAAGGTCCTGTATTCTATCGGCAGGTGCGTGTCGGACGTGGAAACAGAGATTTCCGTATATTCAAATTCCGCTCAATGAGAATGGGATCAGACAAAGGGTCATTGGTGACAATTGGAGGACGAGATTCGCGCATTACTCATTCAGGATATTTCATCAGAAAGTATAAAATAGACGAACTGCCGCAATTGATCAATGTTTTTATTGGCGATATGAGTCTGGTCGGGCCGCGTCCGGAAGTACGTCACTATGTGGATTACTGGACACCGGAACAGATGCACGTTCTTGATGTGCGTCCGGGAATAACAGACCCTGCTTCGATTCGTTTCATCAACGAGAATGAACTGTTGGAAAAAGCAGAAGCTCCAGAGAAATACTACATTGAGGTTATTATGCAGGAAAAGATAAAGTTGTATTTAGAATATGTAGAAAAATCTGGGTTTTGGTATGATATTAAGCTGATATTTCAAACTTTTAAGACAATAATAAAAACAAAGTAAGATGGCTGTAAGCAAAAAAGCGAGAGCGTTATATTTCAAGATATTTGACGGAGTCGAGACTGCGACGGCAAATGCCATCATGACCTTTCAGGCAAGAAGGGAAATGAAAAGATATGTCAGAAAAATGCCGCGGCTGACATCGGAACAGAAAAAAGCGGTACGGAAGTTCTGGAAACCGTATTGCAGAATTGATTCAGACTGGATAAGGTATTATACCTTTATCACCGGAAAGTTTGACCCAAGGTATATACCTGATGTCCTGCAACACACAAGGATAGACCAGCATTTCAACAGCCGGAAGTTAGGATATGGGTTCAACGACAAGAATTATTATTCTCTGTTATTCCCCGGCATAAAGCAGCCTGTAACGGTTGTCAGGAAAATAGGAGGGTTCCTTTTTGATGAAACGTACCGTCAGATTGATTTGACGAAGGCTTTGGAACTTCTTGCTGCAAGACCAGAGGTAATTGTTAAACCTTCTCAGGAAAGCGGAGGCGGAAGAGACATTCGGTTTTATGACACAAAAGCAGATGCGAATGAACTGAAAAAGGTTTTGCTCGATAAGAGCGAAAAAAACATTATTGTTCAGGACATTGTAAGGCAGCATCACAAATTGGCTAAGATGCATCCGCAGTCACTCAATACAGTACGCATTTACACGCTGATGCTTGATGATGGAGTACACGTTCTATCCGCATCGTTGAAAATGGGAGCCAATGACAGCCGCATTGACAACGTGGAAAGGGAATCAGGCATCATAGCAGGTATAAAAGAAGGTGGGGAACTGATGAATTTCGCCTATTATGACTTGTTTTCCGGGAAAACGACAGACCGGCATCCGCAGGGAATGCTTTTGAGTGAAATAAGAGTTCCATCGTATGAACGTATGATTGACACCGTAAAGAGAGCTGCTCAATATATAGGTAATTTCAAATTGGTAGGATGGGATTTGTCTGTCGATGAAAACAAAGAAGTAATCTTGATTGAAGCGAATATGCGAAAAGGTGGCATCGGTCCCATACAATGCATGCATGGCCCGTTCTATGGCGAACTGACAGAAAAAGTCCTGAATGAAGTTTTTGGAAAAAATAAAGAATAAAGGTGAGAGAGGAAAACGATGATAGATACAAGCGAAATACAGGACAATGCAAGAGGTGAAATAGTGCTCTATCAGCCGGAGGCGAACATTAATATCGAGGTCAAGATAGATAGTGGGCAAAACACTGTGTGGCTTTCTATTGACCAGATGGCACAATTGTTTGTCCGCGACAAGAGTGTTATAGGTAAACACGTAAGAGCTATTTTCAAGGAAGGCGAGCTTCAGAAGGAGTCAGTTTGGGCAAAATTTGCCTATACTGCCTCTGATGGAAAGACGTATAATGTGGATTTTTATAATCTTGATGTCATAATATCAGTTGGTTACAGAGTCCATTCTTTGCAAGGTACTGCATTCCGTATCTGGGCAACATCCGTCCTCAGAGAACATCTCCTCCGTGGTTATTCCATTAACAGACAACTAATAGCCCTGCAGGAACGTACGGATGAACGGTTTATGGATGTCCAGCATCAATTGAACGAACAGAAGCAGCAAGTCGAGTTCCTGGTTGATATGCACAGGCAACCCGAAGACAGAATCTTTTCCACAGGATGCGTTTTCGACGCATGGGAATATGTTGCAGGTCTGATTCGTGAGGCCACGAACAAAATAATTCTGATTGATAACTACTGTGACGAACGTACACTAAAGTTGCTCGCCAAGCGTCAGTCAGATGTGGATTGCACCATTCACACACGGTTCAACGAGATTTTTGATGATGATTTGGAGAAGCACAACGGTCAATATGCTGCCATTAGTAAAATTCAGTTGCCACAGAGGGAGCATGACCGTTTCCTAATCATTGACGACATTGTATATATCTTGGGCGACAGCCTGAAAAATCTCGGTCACTCCATGACCACGGTACTCAAGACTTCTTTTACAGTTGAGG
>JAUNNV010000004.1:0-1883 GCA_030531335.1 Bacteroidales bacterium | reverse complement strand
ATTCTAGGATGCAATCTGCATGCGAGCTTCCGGAAATTGCGTCTAAATACACTGTTTATTCGTTCAACGAAGAAGCAATCCAAAAAGACATAATCTTGTGCAAAAGTTGAACAAATTAAAAATATCGAATTATGAGTTTATCTAAGTTATACGAGCGGTTTGATTCTTTTGCCCACGATTATTTCAGGAAGTGGTTTTCAAAATGGTATTCCACACGGCAATTGAACGATGCAAAAGCTAATTATGACAATTGGAAACCGCTGACAAAAAAGCAGAAGAAGGAAATTGCCACATATTGGGGACTGAAGCATCCTGTAAAGAGCGACTTCATGACGCATGAAATCATGTTGAATGTCAAAGGTGAGTTCGATGTGAGATACTGTCCAGAAAAGATTTTCAGGCTTTACCTTGATCCGGCACTTGCCGACAGGAAATTGGTCAGGGCATGGAATGACAAGAACTATTACAATATTTTCCAGCCTGCCCTACCTTTGCCGCATGCATACGTCAGGAATGTGAACGGGTATTTTCTTGACCACGATTATCAGCCAATCAGCAAGGAAAAGGCAAAAAATATTATTGTTGCCAACCTACCGGTAATCATCAAACCGTCATTGATATCCGGAGAAGGCAAGAATCTGAAACTGATTTCCAATAAGGAAGAAGCCGATGCCGTTTTTGAGCAGTATGAAAAAGATTACATAGTGCAGAAGTTGGTTATCCAGTGTGATGAACTCAAGAAAATGAGTCCGCGCTGTGTAAATACATTCAGAATCATAACGGCTATGGTAGATGGAGAGCCTGAACAACTGACAGGACATTTGCTGTGCAATACGACCGATTCAGTTGCGGGGAATGCCGCGCCAAAAGTTCCGGGGACGGGGGTGGTTCTTATTAAGACGGATGATGATGGCAGGTTGTCCGATACAGGATATTACGAAAATGCCAAAACGTTGCAGACACTTCCTTCTGGCTTTACATTCGGAGGATTGCAGATCCCATCATTCAAGGAGGCGGTGAAGACTGCGTTGGAGGCGCACAAGAGTATGCCGATGTTCGGGTTTATCGGTTGGGATATTACCATCAATGAAACCGCCAAACCAATTGTCATTGAATGGAATCTGGGCGGTATCGAAATCTACCACTCCCAGTTGACCAACGGTCCGCTTTTCGGTCAGTATTCCGATTATTTCGCTGAGATGGCAAGGAAACTTATTAGAGATTGGGAACATGTACACAGATGATTTGATTTCCGTAATAATTCCGGTATATAACACGGAAAAGTACGTCAGGCAGACGCTGGACAGTATTATTGGCCAAACATACAAAAACCTCGAAATTCTGATTATTGATGACGGCAGTACCGACGGCTCCGGAGCAATCTGTGACAAATATCTCAGCGACGAAAGGGTAAAAGTGTATCACCGGCAGAATGAAGGCGTTGCGGCATCGCGTCAGTTCGGTGTAGAAAATTGCAGCGGAACTTATTTCGTCACATTGGATTCCGATGATTATGTGGCTCCTGATTACGTTGAAAAGTTGTACGACGCAATCAAAAAGAATGAGGCTGATGTTTCCGTGTGCGGTGTCAGATGCTTTTCGGACGGAAAGGGTGGAATGGGTGTTGTTTATATGCCGCCTTGTTCGTATGAAAAACTGGCCGTGACAAATGAAATGTTGGCTACTGACCTCTATAGAATTTCGCAGGAGATGCTTCTGTCCGATTCGTGGAACAAAATGTACAGGACTCAGTTTGTAAGAGACAGTAAAGTAAAATATGAGCTGAAAAACATCTACAATGGCAATGAGTTGAAATTCAATCATAATCTGGTCCTTCATTGCCCCACTTATTGTGTCTGTCGCGAATCGCTGCTGTTCCATAG
>JAUNNV010000102.1 GCA_030531335.1 Bacteroidales bacterium | reverse complement strand
GTCTTACCCAAAACGTAAGCTCGTCTTACAGAAGACGTGAGCCCAAAAATAAATTTTGAGCTCATGTCTTTCCTCTTTACGGTGCGCCCCACCATAAACAAGGCTCATTCTGTGGAATAGGAAATAGAAGGAAGAAACAACTTCCTACAAAGTGCATCCTGCCCGACACCTACTTTTATATGGTTTGGAACACCTGGTTGGTTACCTCCTTGCCTTCCGTATTGGGTGCATGAATCACCAGTTGGTTGCCAGTGGTATGGGCACCGATGATGCCGGAAATGATCTCCGTATTGAATCGACTGCGATATCTTCCGCCGTCATAAAACGATGATCGCACCAAATATCCGTCACGTAACCTCGTGAGGGGAAGCATTGCTGCGCCCTTCGCTTGAAAAATTGCGCAATCATGTGCTTTCAGACCTCCTCCGACTCCTATTTACACGCATCTAAGGCTGCTTTTGCCGAAAAATCTGTGTGGCTCCGAGGAAATCCAAGGCAATCCGATCCCGACATCGAGGAATGAGGGCAACGCCCTCGGTTACTAAAATACTGGCTTCCAGCCAGAACAGAACCTGCGAAACCTGAACATATAAGAAAGCAGTCCGCACTCCCTACACTCCAAAGACGGGGAAACCGCCACCTCCTCGCCCTTGGGGGAGGGTTTGTGAGAGGCCTGTAAAAAAATTTTAGAGGCCTCTAAATTTTTTTTACGGCTCTCTCGTAGGAAAGGTTCTGGGCAGGAAATCGAAAACCTATGATGAAGCCCATCTGAATGGATGCAGACGGCTACCGTCACTCCCATGCGTGGTCACGACTTCACCAACTTATCCATGATGACGGCAATGGCTCCATCGCCGGTGACATTGCAAGCCGTACCAAACGAGTCCATGGCCACGTAGAGGGTTATCATCATGGCCTGCTGCGATGCGTCGAACCCCAACAGCGACTCCAGTATGCCAAGCGACGCCATGATGGCACCACCGGGAACACCGGGAGCCGCAACCATTGTAACGCCCAGCATCAGCACGAATCCGAACATCGGCAGGAACTCCACCTCAATTCCTTGCATCATCATCAGCGCAATGGCGCAACTCGTGATTTTCAGCGTGCTGCCCGACAAGTGGATGGTGGCGCACAGGGGTATCACAAAGCCTGCCACCTCGTCGCTCACGCCGTTTGCCTTGGCCTGCTTCAGTGTCACAGGAATGGTGGCAGCCGACGATGATGTACCCAATGCCGTGAAATAGGCTGGCATCATCCTGGCAAGCAGCCTGAACGGATTCCGACCCGACACGATGCTTGTCACGCCGTATTGCAGCAGAAGCAAGACGAGGGTCATGACAAAAATGACGGCAATCACTTTGGCAAAAGCCATCAGCACAGGCCCCACCTTGCCCGAGGCTGCCATGTCGAGAAACAAGCCAAAGATGAACGGCGGCAACAATGGAACAATCAGTGTGGAAATGGTCGATGTGACGATGAGTTCGAATTCGTCGAAGAAATTGCGCATGTTCACCGCATGAAAGGATCCAATGCCCAGCCCCAACACAAACGATCCTACAAGGGCCGTCATCACATCCATGATGGGAGGTATGTCGACAGTGAAATAGGAAGTGAACGCCGAACCGCCCGATTCCAACAGGCCTATAGAACCACCATCGATAATCAAGGGAAACAGTCGGGTGCTGAAACCGTAGGCAAACAATCCCGAAAGCACCGTAAAGGCATAGGCAATGACTACCGTAATGCCCAGCAGCCGTCCGGCTTCCTTGCCCACCCTCGATATGGCCGGGGTGACCAGCCCCACGATAATCAGCGGAATCATGAAACCCAGCAACTGGTTGAAAAGATAGCAGAAGGTGTTCATGACTCGAACGACAACGGGCGATGCCACCATTCCGACAAGGGTTCCGACTGCGATGGCTGCAACGACTCTGACGAGAAGTGGAGTGTTGTGGTATTTTTGTACGAACTTGTTCATGGAAATAATTGTTATCGGCACACTGCCATTGGGTTATGAAATGATGAAAAATAAGTTGGTAAAGATTTACGAAGGATTGTTTCTGGATATTGAATATGGAATAAAGGAGCGTAGCAGACCACGTGACTGGATGACATATTCAACAAACGATAGAAGGCACGTAAAGATTACCAAGTTGTTTTTTTTCATCGTTACCATATTCACTACTTAAATTGTTTTTCAAGCAGGGCATACACACACCACAGCATTGGGGCTTGTCCATGGAAATCGCCCACGATGCGGGGACGGTCAAAGTAATATTGCTTGCTGTTTTTCTTTCCAGTTCCCATGCACACCTCCTCAAGGTCGTTGTCGGCATTCAGGTAGTTCACGAGCGAGAGCCAAGCCTTACGAGCAACCGGCGCGTATTCGTCGTAGTCGAGCCAACCGTGTTTCACGCCCAGTATCATGGCGTAGGTGTACATGGCGGTTCCGGAGGTCTCAGGCCAAAAGTCGGGCTCATCGACCAGTTCATTCCACATGCCGTCGGCATACTGGTAGTCTTTCAGCGTCTTCATCATGAGCCGATAGCCTTCAAGTATCTGCTTTCGGTCGGAACTGTTTTCCGGGAGAGCCCTAAGGAGTTCAGCCATGCCGGCTGCCATCCATCCGTCGCCTCGTGCCCAGATGTAGGGCACGTCGGGAGCGTGGTAGAATAGTCCATTGGGAAGCTGTAGCTCCTTCAGGTAGAGCAGCATTTCCTTGGCGGCACGGTTGACGTACTTGGTATTGCCCGACGCGCGAAAGGCCTGCGACTGCACGATGGTAATCATGAACATGTCGTCGATCCACAATCGTGTTTGCCAGGTGTAGCCTTTTTTTGCCCATGCCTTTTCATCGTCGGTGGCCTTGGCAGGGAGAGTCCATTGGTCGTCGGCGTATGGCATGCCCAATTCTTGATATTTCTTGTCCTTGGTAAGCATGAAGAATTCAAGCGGCAGGCAGCCGAACATGGTGTGATCGACATGATCCTTGCGTGGACAATATAGACTGTCGGTGTTGACAAAATCATCGAATTGTTGTTGAAGGCGACTGAGGAGGATGTTGTCGCCGACGGTTTGCGCAAAACGCAAGGCTCCAAGCCAGGTGCAGACTTCGGCATAATGGACACCGTGTTTCCGATAATAGTCGGCGTATTGGTGGTCGTTAGAAAGCAGATGGTAGCCCAAGCGTCGTCCTATTTCAAGGGGTGCATAGCCTGTGGGGAAGTTCACGAGGTCGGTTGGGTAGCCAAGTGTTTCGGCAATGACATCGGACACGCGGTTGGCTACAGCCCGAATGCCCAAGGCGGTGAGGTGGGTTCCGTCGCCTCCTGCGTAGTATTTAGTGTTTTTTTCAACTGCCTTATAGAGGTCGTTGATTACAACGGGTTTGTCGGCAAAGAAATCGGTAGCGATTTTATTGCGTGTCTTGACGCGCTCGTTGCGCTTGGCAAACTGATACTGTGTGTTGCGGTCGCGCACAGGTGTACTCGTTGCCCAAATGAGTCTTGCCTGGGGTGCTTGGGTCTTGACAAGTTCGTAGAGCGATGTCAGGGCTGTGGCGTAGGCTTGTTCGGAATAATCCCAGCCGTGAAGTCCGTTGCTACAATGTACAATGTCGAATCGGTTTTGCTTCAAGGCCAGTGCGACCTCATCGAGTAAGGCGGGGTCGCCGAGCGATTTCGAGGTGGTCAACCGTGCCACGTAAGCCTTGTTGGAGAGTTGCTCTTCGACGTTCTCGTAATACTGTCGTGTGATGGAATTGCCGATGAGCAATACACGGGGCAGCTTGGCATCGTTGCAGTGAGGAGCCCAAAGGTCGAGCCACTCGATGTTTTCACGATGTACGTTGTTGGTGTTTTGCGCAAGGGCTGCTTGTACGAGCCACAACGCGAAGAACAACAGCAGGTAAGGAAGGTTTTGTCGTTTCATGGGTGATGTTGTTTTCATGATTATTTATTCGAAATGATTTCGCATACACGTATGGCCACGTTCTCGCCCATTTCGACAGCCGATCCGGTGACGCGATAACTCGACATGGGCAGGAATCCGCCACTGATACACCGTCCGGCCATGTAGAGATTGTCCACATCGCGTGATTGGCACGAGCGGAACGGAATTTGGAAAGGTTTGGATCGGACTCCATAATCGACGTTGTAGCCTTCGCCTTTTTGGGTGGTGTGGGCTTGGACGAGACGGAACATTTCCTCGCGAGCGTGGGCAAGGCGAGCCCTGCTGTGGTGAGGGCGGCTGACTTCAGAAAAGTTCGTCGGGTGGTCATGGTGTGATACTTGGATAGCCTGTTTGAACACATTATGTTTATACTGAGGGCAAATATACATAAAAACTCCTTTGTATTCACTCAATATCGTGATGAGAATTTGATAAATAAACGTGTCGAAGGGTGAAATTTCGTGCGATTGACAGACATTCGGGATTTTATTGCTACTTTTGTCGGGTTAAAAGAAGGACAAATTGATTTATGCAGGCAATTATTCTTGCAGCCGGAATGGGTAAAAGGTTGGGTGAGTACACGAGGGACAACACGAAATGTATGCTCGAAGTCAACGGAATACGGCTGATTGACAGAACCTTGGAACATCTCCATCGCCTGAGGGTGTCGCGGGTTGTGTTGGTGGTTGGTTACAAGAACCAGAATGTGAAGGACTACGTGGGGCACGACTATAAGGGTACTCCGATTGTGTATGTAGATAACGACATTTACGACAAGACCAACAACATCTATTCGTTGTTCTTGGCCAAGGATTTCCTGCAGGAGGACAACTCGCTGCTGCTTGAGTCGGACTTGATCTACAATTTTGATGTGCTTGAGAAACTCTACAACGACCCTTATCCCAACATTGCCTTGGTGGATAAATACGAGAGTTGGATGGACGGCACTGTGGTGACCCTTGACGAGGATAACAGAATTACGGACTTTATCGACAAGGGGTTGTTCAAGTACGATGACATCAAGTCGTACTACAAGACGGTGAACATCTACAAGTTCAGCAAGGATTTCTCATCGAGATATTATGTGCCGTTCCTTACGGCTTATTGCACGGCTTTAGGACAGAACGAATACTATGAGCAGGTGCTGCGCATCATTCTCGACCTGCGCATGGCTCCCATCAAGGCCTTGCCCCTTGAAGGGGAAATATGGTATGAGATAGACGATGTGCAGGATTTGGACATTGCTGAGGGAATGTTTGCACCCACGAAAGAGGAACATTACAAGGCCATATCATCAAGATACGGTGGATATTGGCGTTATCCCCAAATGCTGGATTATTGTTATTTGGTGAATCCTTATTTCCCACCCCAAAGGATGCTCGATGAGATCAAGGCAAGTTTTGAGACTTTATTGACTGAATATCCATCGGGGATGAAGGTAAATTCTCTTTTGGCGTCGAAGAACTTCGGTGTCCGACAAGATTACATTCTCATGGGCAACGGAGCGGCAGAGCTCATCAAGGCATTTATGGAAAGGCATTGCCACCGCTTAGGCAATGTGATTCCGACTTTCGAGGAATATCCAAACCGTATGCCTAAGGAGCATGTTGTGTCATACCGTTCGGAGCGTGAGGATTTTCATTATACGGCCGATGAACTTATTTCCTTCTTTAACGACAAGAGTATTGACACACTTTTGGTTATCAACCCAGACAATCCTTCGGGCAACTTCTTGCCGATGAACGAACTGAAACGTTTGTTGCACTGGACTCAAGAAAAGGGAATAAGACTTGTCGTTGACGAATCGTTTGTGGATTTTGCCGAGACAACGGAAGGGCGAACACTCCTTAGTAATGAAATACTTGAAAGAAATCCACATCTGATTGTGATAAAGAGTATCAGCAAATCGTATGGTGTCCCAGGATTGCGATTGGGAGTAATGGCCTCGGGCGACAACAAGCTCATAGCGGCACTGGCTAAAGAATTGGCTATTTGGAATGTCAACTCGTTTGGCGAATTCTTCATGCAAATCTATGAAAAATACCATCGTGACTACCAAGTGGCATGCGAAGACTTTCGCAGAGAGCGCAATCGCTTCGAGAAAGAGTTGCGGCAGATGCCGTATTTACAAGTATATGCCAGTCAGGCAAATTACTTCTTGTGTAAAGTGACGGAGCCATACACTTCGCATCAATTGGCTTTGCTATTGCTTGAACACAACATTTTCGTGAAAGATTGTAGTGCGAAACTTGGTTTTGAGAATTCCAATTACATTCGCTTGGCAGTCCGTGACCAATACGACAACGACTTCCTTATAAAGGTGCTAAAGGAAATGATTGTATGAAGATAATCACAAAGCAACAAATCAAGGATTTGCAAATATTGCCCTCTACGTGCGTGGATTGGGTACGAGAAGGCTTTTCAATCAAAGACAATTCGCAGGTTCCTGCAAAAATAAGTGTCCATCCCAAAGGAAGCGACTATTTTACAACCATGCCATGTCTTTTACCTCTTACTTACAATAGGGTCGGACTGAAAATAATTCGTAGGATTTCAGGAAATATCCCATCAATTTGTAGTGAGATTTTACTTTATGAATCATCTACGGGGACACTTTTGGCGATTATTGATGGCGATTGGATTACTGCAATGCGAACGGGCGCGACTGCCGTAGTCGCAGCTCAGGAACTTCGTTGTGGGGACAATGTGACATACGGTTTCATTGGACTTGGCAATATGGCACGTTCCACATTGTTGTGTTTACTTGAATCTGAAAGAAACATACATCATAGGGTGATATTGCTGAATTATAAGGATCAGGTGCAATCGTTTGTGGAGCGTTTCCGTAGGTATGATAATGTGACGTTTGATGTCGCATACAATATCGAGGATGTGGTTGAAGGTTCTGCGGTCATCGTCTCAAGCATAACTGATGCTGACGGACTTCTGTGTGAGAGAATCGAAAAATTCAGGCCTGGTTGTACCCTTATTCCTATTCATGTGCGAGGTTTCGAAAATTGTGATACTGCCTTTGATAAAGTCATCGGCGATGATACCGAGCACCTGAAAAACTGGAAACATTTCAATGAGTTCAAGCATTTCTCAGAGCTTAAAGATGTTATAGGTGGTCGTATAGGCCGGTGTAATGAGAGAGAAAGGATTTTAGTGTATAATTATGGGTTAGCCCTTCACGACACGTTTTTTGCATCAAAAATATATGAAATGTTCAATACGGATTTGTTAGATGTCGAGTGGCCTAAGGAAACCAATAAATTTTGGGTATAATAGATGAACTGTAACCAATACAATCCCCAAGGTTCGCTCCGGCGAAAGGCACAGATTAGAATGCTTCATATCTTGGAAGTGGTGGATGCAATTTGCCGCGATGAGCATATTGATTATTGGATGGATGCCGGCACATTGTTGGGCGCCGTACGCCACAAGGGTTTTGTCCCTTGGGATGACGATTTGGACATTTGCATCATGAGGAGGGATTATGCCCGTTTCAAGCGAGCAGCCTTGAAACGTTTGCCAGCCGATTTAGCTTTCCAGGACTGGACTACCGACAAATATCATTTTGAGATGTCGCCTCGAATCAGGGATTTGCATTCCTTGTTCGATCAGCCTGAGTCAAAATGCCAGAAATATAGGGGTCTCTTCTTGGATGTCATTCTGGTGGAAAGAGTCCCCTCCATGAAAATCAAACAAATGGTATATTTTTTCTATGGTCGTGTGACGAGGGAAATCCATAATTATGGTTATGCTGTTTATACATCGAAGAAGAGAATCCTCATGAACAAAATTCTGGCATATATCTTTTGGCTTCCCACAATGACATTGACCAATATCGCACGTTTGACAGCTTGGGCTATCCAGAGCGATGTCGTTAGCCGGTTTTACAGCCCATTCAGAGGCCCAAGATGTCTCAGCGATATTTTCCCTTGTAGGGAACTTGAATTTGAGAATCACTTGTTTTATGCTCCTGCCAATCCGGATGCTTATCTGAGGAAGCAATTTGGTGATTACATGACCTTGCCCCCGGAGTCTGAACGGAAAGGTCATGATTGCGGAATAGAAATATATTCCTGATAATAGATGAAAAAAGTCCTGATCGTAGGCCCCAACTACTTCAATTTTCTCTCGGCCATAGGCAAGGCATTCGAAGAGTTAGGATGGAGTGCGGAGGTTTGTCATTACGACAATCCCATCCATCCCTACACCACATGGATGAAGTGGAAATACAAGGTCTGTCGGGATAAGGAAACCTTGCAGCAAAAAAGTCGTGCGCAATTCAACACGCTGCTTCTACAACGTTTCGAACAGTCGCGACCTTCGTTGGTGTTTATTCTGAACGGCGACATTATTGAAACATCCACTCTCGATTCTTTCCGACGGAAGGCGAAGGTCGCATTGTGGTTTTTCGATAGCCGACTGAAGCTTGCTGCAAGCTTGCGACACGTGGATCATGTGGATGCGTTGTTCTGTTTTGAACAAGACGATGTGGATTGGTATCGGCTCCAAGGCAAACAGGCTTATTTCCTTCCACAGGCTTGCGACACACGGGTGTATCATCCCATAGAGCATGTGCAAAAGGACATTGACATCCTGTTTGTCGGCAACTTGTTTTATTCACCTCGCCGGCAACGTCTCATCGAAAAGGTCATCGAGGCCTTTCCTGACAAAAGCATTAAGGTGTTTGGCATTTACCGACCATGGTACAAAGGATTGGTCAAGTGGTTGACAATGCG
>JAUNNV010000101.1 GCA_030531335.1 Bacteroidales bacterium | reverse complement strand
GGTTTGTTTTGAGTGGAGGTATCAGTTTTGCTGATTTCCTTCATGATGGCCTCTTTCATCTGTTGGCGCTGCTTGGCGCGTTGTTTTTCCTTGTCGTCGCGCTCTTTTTTCAACTCCTCCTTTGTTTTCTTTTTCGGGCGAGTGGATTGGTTCAGTGCAGCCAAGTCGATTTGTCCTACTACATTGATTTTGGTTTTGAGCTCTGTTGGACGCAACTCAAATATTTCTTCTTTTTTTTCAGTTTGGAGTGCAGCTGTTTTTGTCTGAGGAAGAGTTTGTTGAACAATTGTTTCCTTTTTTTGCTTTTCCTCCTTTTTTTCTTTTGCCTTGATAGAAGGACTATTCGTACCCTTATCAACTAAGGTTGTCTTGTCTTGCTTTAATATTACAGTTTTTCCCGAAGTTGGTTCTTTTGTGTTTTCAGGTTTTTCCTCCCTCTCGGCTGTATGCTCTTTTTCCCCTTCGGCTTTTTGGGGCGGTGTCGTTTTCGGCTGTGTTGACTCTTTGTCTGCCACCGACTTTGTGGCAATCCGCTCTACCACTGTTTCCGCAGCTGTTTTCTCTATGATCACTTCCGGCTTGGTCTGCTGTTTGGTGGATTTACCAACTTGCGCAGTTGTTATTTCCTTGGATCCCGTATCTTTCTGTTCAACGTTGTTAAGATTGATTGAACCGACTACCTTTAATTTTGGCATGACATTTTGCGGAATCTCTGTCTTCACCTCTTCCGCATCTTTGGGTTCATCAGTCGCAAGTTTCTTTTCCTTACGTTGTTGTAGGATAATATCTGATTTTTCCTTTAGACTCTTGTCGTTGCTGAACGCTTTCACAAGCACAGCATATTGTTCATCTGTTATTTTAGCATTCGGGTTGGATTCTATAGTATATCCTTTCTTTTGCAGAAATTCCACAGCCGTCTGAATCCCCACATTCAAGTCTCTTGTTACGTTGTTCAGTCTTATACTCATGTATTCTCCTTTTATCAAATCCTATTATTTATTTTTGAATTAAGATTATTCGCTTCGCGAATTTTTGGGAGTGCAGCAGGTCATAATTCATAATTCAAAATTCTTAATTATCCAGGGTTCTTAATCCATGTTATTGCTTAGGCATTGCCTCATCGGTTTCAATCTCGATGTCCACCTCATCCGATTCGATTTCCATCTCTTCGTTGGATGATTGATTGTTCGGTTCGGTTTCCACAGTTGGTACTTCTGGCATTTCCGCCTCGTCATCCTCAAATTCCGCCGATAAAATTTGTAGGATTTCATCGACAGTGCTTTCTTCCAAATCCGCCTGATCCGCTTTGGTGAGCAGCTCACGAGGAGCATTAAGCACAGCTTTTGCGGTGTTGAGCCCTACTTCCTTCAGACGGTTGATAATCCATTGGTCAATGACATCGTTGAATTCATTCAGATCCACATCGTTTTCTTCAGCCAAATCACGATACACATCAATGGTAAGCCCTGTAAGCATACTGGCAAGCTTGATGTTGATACCATTCTTGCCTATTGCCGTAGCCACGTCTTCGCGTTTCAACGACACGTCGGCTCTCCGTTCTTCCTCATTGATTGTTACGCTTTGCACTACAGCCGGATGAAGTACACGTTGGATAAACAATTTCATTTTGGAAGTGTAGCTTACAACGTCTATGCTTTCGTTGCGCAATTCCCGAACCACACCCCGAATGCGGCTGCCCTGCACACCCACGCAAGCACCTACAGGATCCACATGGTCATCATACGATTCGACTGCAATCTTTGCACGTTCACCAGGAATACGTGCGATGCGCTGGATGGTTATCAGTCCATCGTTGATTTCTGGTACTTCCTGTTCAAGCAAAGCACGAAGAAACTCGTTCGACGTACGGCTCAATATAATCTTTGGGTTGTTGTTCTTGTTTTCAACCCTATCTACAATGGCACGTACTGTATCGCCCTTGCGGTAGTAGTCGGAAGGTATCTGTTCGGATTTCGGCAGAATCAATTCATTGCCTTCATCGTCAAGGAGAAGCACCTCACGTTTCCATACCTGATACACTTCACCAGTGACAATTGTGCCGACTTTGTCGATATACTTGTTGTAGAGGGTGTCGCGTTCCAACTCAAGAATCTTTGCAGCCAAGGTCTGACGAAGGTTCAGAATGGCTCGACGGCCAAATTGTTCGAAATGCACTTCGTCGGTCACCGATTCCCCTATTTCATAATCAGCCTCTATTTTCCGCGCTTCGCTCAGCGAGATTTGGAAGTTCTCATCGCGCAACTCCTCGTCGGCCACTACTGTTCGGTTGCGCCAGATTTCAAAGTCACCTTTGTCTGGATTCACAATCACATCATAGTTTTCGTCTGTGCCAAACAGTTTGGAAATGACACTACGGAATGATTCTTCCAACACGCTCACCATCGTGGTGCGGTCGATATTCTTGGTTTCCTTGAACTCTGCGAATGTGTCAATCAAATTGATTGTCTTCTCTTTCTTTGCCATGTCTTATTTAAAGCTGATTAGGTATTTGGTGTATTTTATTTCGTCATATCGAAAAGCAATGTCTTCGTCAACCATCTGAGGACGCTTGGCACCCTCAGGTTTCACTTTCTTCTTCACGGTGATAGTGAATTGTTGTTCGTTGGCGGCTTTCAGCACTCCAACCAATTTCCTTCCTCCCTCCTTTGGCATCACTTCCACGTCTGCCCCAATATGTATCAGATATTGTTGCAACACCTTGAAGGGTTGGCCTATTCCAGCCGAGCCGACCTCCAATTCGTAATCTTCCTCTTCACGGTTCAAGCGAGCCTCAATAAAGCGACTCAACGACACACAATCGTCAATCCACACTCCTTGGGCATGGTCTATTTCGACAACAATCTTGTCATCGTCGCTTACCGACACATCCACCAGGAAGTACTCCTTATCCTGAAGCCATTCTTCCACAATGCTGCTTACAACTTTTCTGTCTATCATATCGTATCGTCAATACTAAAAAGTGGGGCTTTTTCAAGCCCCACATATCATCTAATTCGCCGCAAAGATAAAGCATTCATTCTTAAATACCAAAACATCAGCCATCTTTTTTACTATTTACTGTTTACTATTTGCCCATTTACCACTTACAATTATGTTATGCAAGATAAAAACAGATAGTAAATTGTAAATGATTAAGAACCTGTTTTGAAATGTTCCAATTAATCTTTTATAAAATCTTTCCGGCTGAAAATTCGTTTCTTTTCAGTTACAATGGAGCCCCATTGCTCCTTCAAATAACCGGTTTTTCATCTCGAAAATCTTTCATAAAATTTTTAATCGAACATTTCAAAACAGGTTCTAAATAGTCAATATTACTGCACTTTCAACACTTTCAGCACCGATGCTGCTGGAAGATTGCCTTCGGGCTTTCGGTCGCGGTTCGCCTCAAGCGATTCCCATCGCAGCCGATATCCGCCTTCGCCCAGATCGGATGCAAAATTCACTTTCATGCCAGGGAACTTACTTTCAGGTAATGATTGGACATCTTGTTTTTGCTCGGGCATGGGCTTCTCGCTTTTCACCTCAAGTGTGGTAGCGTCCAGTGTCAGTATGTTTCTCCATCGGTTGTTTGTCTTGGGGTCAAAGCGCATGTATGTCAGTTCCAACTCACCTTGCTCGTTGAATGTCGGCTTGCCGATTGAAAGTTCATTGATCATCGATCCGTTTCCATGGAAATCCCAACAGAAATCCCAGTCGGTAATTTTCTTCAGATGCCATTCACTGTTTTCAAACCGGGTTATATACAATTGGGTGTGACGGTTCTCGTCATATTTGTGATATACAATCATCGGATGGTTTTCTGCATCGAAGAACAGGCGTTGGCCTCCATTGATGGTACCACCACCAGCCGGAATGGGATCGACGATGAGCGACCGTTGTGAAAGCATCAGCGGCAGCTCCATCGGGTTGCCTTGGGCATCCTGCCAGTTCACGAGGTCGGGCGAACATGCATAGCTTAGGTCGTGGTTCGTGGCACAGTCTGGGGTGTCGCGCCATACCCAAATCAAGTGGAACTTCCCATCAGGCCCCTTCGATGGCCCCGACATGTAAGCGTTCATCAGGCCCTCGCCATCGGTCAGTGGCTTGTCGAGCAAGCGTTTCCATGAGCCATCGGGTTGGAGCACGTTGTATATTTCGTTGCCGTTGCCACTTCCTCCGTCGCGGTAGTGGAACAGGAAACGCCCGTCGTCGAGTTTCATGAAGTGCGGATAGGTGGTTCGCTGTTCGTTTTCGCCCACCATCGGTGTGCTTCGGTGGAAGGTCTCTATGTCGCCGGATGCATCGGTGCAGAAATACACCAGTGGCGAAGCATGGATGTTGCCCGACAAGTGCATCACTCCTTGATTGTCCATACACATGGTGATGTAATTGTGGCTGTCCCACTTCACTTTCTCATCAAGTGCGAAATAACGCCAAGCACCATCGGGTAGCGTGCGCTGGGCAAGCGTCATTTGGTGCAGGGAGTCGTAAAAAGCTACATATTGCCTGTTACCCACAGTGTAAAGTGCTGGGCCTACCGGAAAAGCTGAGATGGTGTATCCCACCACACTCTCGTCGCTTTTCTCCATCTGGCTGCAACTTGTGCCGACCGCCATGACGGCAAGTGTCAGCAACACATAATAAGACATTTTTCTCATAACCAATTCAATTATTAGGTTCGTATGCTTTCTTTCTGTAAATAGCCTTAGGGCAAGAGTTTTCCGTTCATTCCACCTTTATCCATCCAAAATCCCAACCGTCGAGTTGGGGAATCGTCGCCAGCACGTCGTTGCCGTCTCTTTGGGGTTGCAACACGATGGTCTCTTGTCCGTTGCGATGCCAAGTCAGTCGTTTCAGCTCCTGCCCTTTGCCCAGACGCAAGCGGACAACGTAGTTTTCCTCTTCGGAAATCGTGCAATTCAGCAGGGCCACCGAACGCAAATTGCCTTTGTCGTCAATACGAGGTATCAAGGCAGCCTGTGCTGGACTTTCGATAATGGCTGGCAACCGATTGTGTGCCGACCAGTCAATGGCATCGACACGTTGTTGCCAATTGAGGCTGCTGATACCTACCGAAGGAATGTCGTAGTCGATGACCACGGCGCGACGACTGCTGCTGCTTTCAAAGCACGAGACACCGTGAAGGACGGTCGAAACAGGATGCACAGGATGCCAGTTGTGGGCAAGTCCTCGCTTGTCGATTTCGTTCCATCCGTTCTTGTCGAACACAAGGTCGTGTTCGCGAGCCAGTGCGGCAATCTCGGCATCGGTCATTCGTCGCAACCCTGCCTTGTCGAGCATCAACGCTGCGGGGTGCTTGCCGTCAGGACAGAAGGGCAATCCAAGGGCCGCAAGTGCGTAGATATATCCCCCCGATTCAGTCGATGCCCAAGCCATTGGATTTTGGTCGGAACCCTCGGTGGTCTTGTACATTGTGCGACTGAGGTATGGGTCGATGCCTCCGGGCTGTGTGCCCCAGTTGTAGTCGGCATACTCGTGGGCAAACTCATGCCATCGTTGTAGGTGCTTGAAATAGTGGTCGGCATACCACGACATGGGTTCGTCGCCCGTACAGACCACCGCATACGACATCTGTGTGGCTCCCATGGCCAAGTAATACATGGTTTCAATGCAGATGCCATGCGCACTCTTGCCCGAGAATCGGTGCATGTATCCTTCTATCTCGGGCGCGATTTCGGTGATGTTGCTGTTCAGGCGGCGTATCTGACGCGCCATGTCTAAGCCCTTCACCAACATGCCACGAGGTTCCGCGTCGCTATAGAATCCATGTCCGGGTCGGCTTAAAGGAACCTGATGCGTCTCGCGTTCGAATGCGTCGAAAATAGGGTTCCAGTCGTACCCTTCAAGAAACGAACGATGGAAATTCACATGTTGAAGTCCCATGTGCGTGGCGGGCGATGTCGCGTGCACGCCCTTGGCCGCAGCGGCAGCCACTCCGGCAAGCGATTCCTGGCCAAACCGAATCCACTGCTCGCGCAGCTTGCCTTGGTCGGCGTTTTGCGACAAGGCACTGACAAGTGTCTGACGGGTGAAACCGTAGCCGTGTTGCTTGTTGAACAGGTTGATGCAATCGTCGCAATAGCAAATAGCCTGTGCCGGACTATGCTGGGTGAGACGCAAGTCGTCGTCGATCCACGCTCCGTAAGGTTGTACCTGTTGGGCATAAACAGCCATCACCTGCTCTATATGACGAAGGAACGATGGCTGACGCGGACAACTTTGGGTCATGGTCTTTTCGCCTCCCGCACCCATGGCCTTTCCCCAAAGCAAGTTGGAATCGGGCTTTCCGACCGTCGATTCCGGGTGTCCTACACTGATGAATTGGAAGCTGGCGTTAATGCCCATTCCTCGCAGGGTTCGTGCCATTCGTCCCATTTGTTCGGCCGAACGACGATGCAAATCCATATCCTGGACTGTAGGAGTCTCTGTCAGGAACCACACCTCGTCGCAGAAGTTCGGATAACGTTGCAGGGCGGCCACCAATTCGTTGCTTGCCATTGAGTCGGTGTGATGTTGGGACCAAAGGCGTACAATCATCTTGAAGGGTGGCTTTGGGTTGTTTTCCGCAGGGGTGAATCCCCAGCCAACGGTTTGAAACGATATGAGAATCAGGATGAGTAGTGTTTTCTTTTTCATAATCCATTGTGATAATCGACGTTGTTGCATGTTGTCGGCGCAATGTTGGGCATTGCTTGTAGTCAGCCTATCCGGCTTTTGTCCATCACCGCCTTTTTTCGTAGTCGCCCACCACCTCGTCGTACAACTTCGCCCGGTCGGCATCGAAGCGTGCCAGTTCCTTCCAAGCCGCGTCGCCATACACTCCGGCCTCGCTGTAGATGAACGGCTTGAACGCAATCTTGCGCAACGCGCCCTTGTTGTTTATATGGAAGTCGGCCTTGCCGACATCGGCAAATCCTGGGTCGGCCACTACCGAATGTTTGTCCTTGCCCGTGGCCTTGGTCCATTCCTTCAGCGTCAGGCCGTTGAAGCTGAACTTCCCATTCACCTGCCAATACAGGTTCTTGTCGGCTTCGAAACGCACCGTTTTCCATTGCATACCGTACAGGTTGCCCTGTGTGAAATAAAGCACGTTGTTGCTGAACGTAAACGACAGATGATCCTCCACGCGCGTAGCCTCCAACTGGGCTTTCAGGTTGTTCACGAAAATGTTGTTGCTGATGATGTTTTCCTTGCCATAGTGTTGGTGGAAGCCTGAGCTCTTGCAGTTATACACCAGGTTGTATTGCATCTTGATGCCTGTGGAGCCTTCGTCGGTGTAGAGCCCCCAGCCGCCGTAGCCAAACGAATAGATGTCGTGGATTACATTGTGGCTCACCTCGGTTCCTTCCGAAGGACCTAAGGTATAGACACCGCCCATGTCGCTCAGCACACCCCAGCCGATGTGGTGGATGTGGTTGTACAACACCTTGTTGCGTTTCGACGGACTGTATTCGTATCCCCAGTGCCAGCCCACCGACATGCCCGAGTAGTAGAAGTCGGCCACTTCGTTGTGGGTTATCGAACAGTCGCTGGCTTGGAACAGCGTCATGCCTACTCCCGTGGGGAACACCCGGCTGCCAGCCCGCAGGATGTTGTTGTCAACCACAATGTTCTTCGTCAGCAAGGCCTCGTCTTTCGGTATTTCCATGTCGCCGATTTTCACCGCGCCGATGCCAAGGTCGTGCAGGTAGCTGTTGGTCAGCGTACAGTCGGTGCAGGCCTTCCGCATCCAGATGCCGTTGTTGCCCGTGTGCGATATTTCGCACTTGTCGAGCGTCACTCCTTCGGCAAAGTCCATCATCACTACAGCATCGGTCGAGGCGGCGGCTTGTTGGGGTTCGTTGCCCCACCAAGGCATCGTGTAGCGAGTGTGCGACAACGACAAGCCCTGCACTCGCACATTCTTCACCTTTTTCTGGGTCGTGCCTTCAAATATCATCAGCTGCCTCGCCACTGGAATCATGGCCGTGGAGTTGTCGATGGTCTCGCCAGGACGGGGTATGTAGTACAGCATCGCCTGTCCGGCATCGCAGAAGAACTCGCCTGCATCGTCGAGAAACGAGATGTCGTTTTCGAGGTAGAACTGCGAGCAGTTCTCGCGCGACAGCACATTCCAAGGCTTCTCCAGATTGCCCACCGTATAGAGGGTCTTCTTGTCGGGGTTGTACGACCCCAGGTGCCAGCGTGTGATGTCCCACGCATGAAGCACCGACACCACCATCTGCGTAAAGTTCCTGTCCTTCACCCCTGCCATGGCCGCCACGGCCTCGTCGGGTATCGAAATGGCATGGATGGCATATCCCGCATGGGCGGCACCGCGCCACGACACCGAGTCGGCCACCACCTGTCGGCACGACCCGGTAATGAAATGACGGTTCTCGTTGGGTGTGCGGGCACGCACGGCTCTCTGGTCGTTCACGTAGAGTTGCTCTATCTCACCGCCCGAGGTCAGGAACTGTTGCACGTCCATGCGCCACAATCCTGGTTTCACTTCCTCGAACTTCGGCAGCTGCATACCGCCGCTCACCACAGTCTTGCCCATGCCGGCACCCGAAACCGACAGGTTGGAGTCGGCTGCTGTGAACACAAGCGGACGAAGTTCCGTGTAGGTTCCCTCGGCCAACCTGATTTCCTTCTCGCCCTGCATCGTGCGCGATTTGCTCACCGCTGCATGAAGCGTGCGCAACGGCTTGTCGGCCGACCCCACTGCAGCATCGTTGCCCGCAGGCGACACATAAACGATTTGGCTTGTGCCATCGGCAAGCACATTATTGTGGACTGCCGACAAGGCCACG
>JAUNNV010000216.1 GCA_030531335.1 Bacteroidales bacterium | reverse complement strand
CCAACATAGGCATGGCCGCATCGTTTGACCCGGTTGCTCTGGACCAGGCCTGCGCCGACCTTGTAATGAAGGCCCCCGCCCTGCCCGACACGCTCTACACCGACCACTACGAGAAGTCGAAGTCGGAACTGGCAAAGCACGGGCACAACTGCCAGGGCGAACATGACCACTTCTACTTTGTACATCCCGACACGAACTGGAAATCGTGTGTGGCTCATGCCGAAAAAATTGGAATTGGAAGCCGAGATTATGAATTAGTGAGAATATAACATGATAAAAAAACTCCTTTTTTTATTCCTCACCATTGCATTGGCTTCGGGGCTATGGGCTCAACCCATCTACAACTGCCATCGGACATCGGGCGACATCACTATTGATGGTCGCCTCGATGATGTTGCTTGGCAACGTGCTGAAGTTATCGACCAACTGTCTGACATTAAAGGCAAAAGCACGCCCGTGCCACGCCAAGCCACTACCATAAGGATGCTTTACGACGACACCTATCTTTACGTTGGTGCATACTTGCAAGAAGACTATCTCAACGCCAAGATTGACAAACGTGACGACATCGTATGGCAAGACAACGACTTTGAAGTCTTCATTGACCCTTACAGCAAAGGAAAACTTTATTACGAATTTGAAATCAACGCTTTAGGAACACTTCTCGACTTGATGATGGAACGCCCCTACTTCCAAGGCGGTACTTTCCTCATCTCGTGGGATTGCTCCAACCTGCGTTATGCGGTGCACTGCGACGGTACCCTCAACGACTCCACCGACACCGACCGAGGCTGGTCGATGGAGATGGCCATCCCTTTCAAATCTTTGGAACAAAACTGCGACTCGCTCCTCAACCACCATATCTGGCGGATGAACTTCTCAAGGGTGGAATGGGCGCGCGCTGAAGGTCCCGAAGAAAACTGGGTATGGTCGCCCACTGGCCTCGTTGACATTCACCGACCTGCCCAATGGGGTTACGTCCGCTTTGTCGATGAAGGCGAAGAAACGCCTATGACTCAGAGAATTGTGAAAAACTGGATGTGGGAAGGCTTCAATCCCGACTGGAGCGACGAGCAATACCTCCATCACTTCACAAAGGCCTACGAATGCGGCATCAGCGCGGTGCTATTCAGTGACTATGACGAACACATCTACCGTATGTGCCACGAGGTCGGATTGGAATGCCACTACTGGAACTGGACACTAAATCGCCACGAACTATTGGATACCCATCCCGAATGGTATGCCGTGAGCCGCACCGGAAAATCGTGTGCCGAAGAGCCGCCTTACGTTGGTTACTACCACTTCCTTTGCCCAACACGCCAAGAGGTGGTGGATTACTTAGTGAACGACTTTGAGCAAAAATCGCAGTTGCCCTACGTTGACGGCATGCACCTTGATTATATCCGCTATCCTGACATCGTCCTGCCCGTTGACCTGTGGAAAAACTATGGTCTGGAACAAACCGCCGAAGCCCCTGAGTTCGATTTCTGCTATTGCGACAGCTGCCGTCACCACTTCGAGGAACGTTTCGGCTACGACCCCAAGGATTTGGAGTATCCCATGGCCTCGCCGGCATGGCTCTCGTTCCGCTACGATGCAGTCACCCACCTCGTGAAAGCCATTCACCAGCAGATGGAAAACTACGCCACACCGCTCTCCGCCGCCGTCTTTCCCACCCCCGACATGGCGCGTAAGATGGTGCGACAAGATTGGGACCATTGGGGCTTAAAATACTATTTCCCAATGATATACAACGGGTTCTATCGCGAAGGTGTGGAATGGATTGGGCAAGCCGTGCAAGACTGCGTCACTGCGGTGAATGGAC
>JAUNNV010000100.1 GCA_030531335.1 Bacteroidales bacterium | reverse complement strand
AGCCAAAGGTCGAGATTCGCACTGTCGGCATTGGCCGCAATGGCGTGAAGCAGCGGGTCGCCAAAATCGGCCCCACCCTTGAAGGGCTGGACGGAAAGACCACGGCGCGAAAGGGCGCGCATGAGTGCCAGCGCAAGAATGGTCTTGCCATCCCCTTCCCGGACCGACGCTATGTAGAACTGCGTTTTCAAAACAAGGGATTAAGTTTGTTTGCCGTTTTTACTGTGGATGTGACATCCTTATTGTATTAAAATCGTTAAAACATTAGCGCAAAATTACAAAAAATTTTGCTCGAACCACCTTTTTCCCTACTTTTGTGTACGATATCGCGCGAAAAACGATAAAAAACAATAAAAGCAGGACTTATGAAGAACTTTATGGACGAAAACTTTCTGTTGCAAACCGAAACCGCACAGAAACTGTATCATGAACATGCAGCCAAGATGCCGATCATTGATTACCACTGCCATCTGAGCCCCAAGATGGTGGCCGACGACTACCGGTTCGACTCGCTGACGGAAATATGGCTTGGCGGGGACCATTACAAATGGCGCGCATTGCGCTCGAACGGTGTGGCCGAACGATACATCACAGGCGATGCCAGCGATTGGGAGAAATTCGAGAAATGGGCTGAGACCGTGCCCTACACCTTGCGCAACCCTCTTTACCATTGGACCCACTTGGAGCTTCGCACGGCTTTCGGCATCGACAAAATACTAAATCCGAAAACAGCCAAGGAGATATACGACGAATGTAACGACAAGCTGCGAAACGACCCTTCGTTTACGGCCCGCGGACTGATGCGCCGCTATCGTGTGGAAGTGGTTTGCACGACCGACGACCCCATCGACAGCTTAGAACACCACATCCGGACCCGCAAGAGCGGTTTTGAGATCAAGATGCTTCCCACCTGGCGACCCGACAAGGCAATGGCGGTGGAAAACCCCACGGACTTCCGCACGTACATCGACAGACTGGCCGAGGTCAGCGGCATCACAATCCGTTCGTTTGCCGATGTCATTGAAGCCTTGCGCATACGCCATCGATTCTTCGCCGAGCAAGGATGCCGCTTGTCCGACCACGGCACAGAGGAATTCTTCGCGGAAGACTACACCGGGGCTGAGATTGAGAACATCTTCAACAAGGTGTATGGCGGCAAGCCGCTGACCTGCGAGGAAACAGCGAAATACAAGAGTGCCATGATGTTTGAATTTGGCGTGATGGATGCCGAGACGGGCTGGACACAACAATTCCACTACGGAGCCATCCGCAACAACAACACCAAGATGTTCAAGCTTATTGGCCCCGATACCGGATTCGACTCCATTGGCGAGGTGAACACCGCCAAGCAGATGTCGAAGTACTTCGACAAACTGAACAGCTGCGACAAGCTTACCAAGACCATCATCTACAACCTGAATCCTTGTGCCAACGAAGTTGTGGCCACCATGTTGGGCAACTTCCAGGACGGCTCATGCCCAGGCAAGATACAGTTTGGGTCGGGCTGGTGGTTCTGCGACCAGAAGAACGGCATGGAGAAACAGATGAACGCCCTTTCGCTGCTGGGGTTGCTGAGCCGCTTCGTAGGCATGCTCACCGACAGCCGTTCGTTCCTGAGCTATCCTCGTCACGAATATTTCCGTCGCACCCTGTGCAACCTGCTGGGCAACGACATGGAAAACGGCGAGATACCCTACGAGGAAATTGAGCGCGTAGAACAAATGGTCGAGGACATCAGCTACAACAACGCAAGGAATTTCTTCAAATTCTAACCAAACCCAAACAACCGACCGGCAGCCATGCGCAATTCATTGATTATCCTTTCAAGCGCGATTCTTGCACTTACGGCCTGCAAGAACCCATCAGAAGGCAACGACTACACCACACGCGACAACCTGAACACGCTGGTGAGGCATACCATTGCAAACTCACTCGCCAAGTTGGAGAACAGCGTGACAGAAATAGGCGACACCCTGCTCTACCCTACCTATGGGACGGAAGACCTGAAATGGAAAACCAACAGTTCGAAGGACTGGGTGAGTGGATTCTATCCGGGGTGTCTATGGTATGCATACGCTCTCTCGGGCGACAAGAGATTCGCGCAATGGGCCCGTTCGTGGACAAGCGGCATCGAGGCCGAAAAGCACAATGCCGACACCCACGACTTGGGCTTCCGATTCATGTGTACCTACGGATTGGGCATGAAGCTCGACCCTGCGCTTTCGGAACCGTACAAGCCGATTGTACTCACGGCGGCACAGACCATGGCCAACCGCTTTCATCCGGAGTTTGGCGCGTTGAGCTCGAACTGGGACCGACAGCCCATTGAGAACACCACCCCGTGTGTCATCGACATCATGATGAACCTGGAAATACTGTTCTGGGCGGCACAAAACGGTGGCGACACCAACCTTGCCGAGTTGGCCAAGACCCATGCACGGACCACCTGGAAGGACTTTGTGAGAAACGACGGCGGCTCCTACCACGTGGTGCGCTACGAAAAGGATACGGGGAGGGTCATCGACAAAGGACAGCTGCAAGGCGACACGAAGGAATCGACCTGGTCGAGGGGTCATGCGTGGCTGGTGTATGGCTTGGTGTGCACCTACCGGTTCACCCACGACCCGACGTACCTGGACTGGGCCAAGCGGGCTGCCGACTACTTCATCCGCAACCTCAACGCCGACGGCATGGCCGCCTGGGACTTCCAGTCGGCCGACACCCAGACCGACGTGTCGGCATCGGCCATCGTCACGGCCGCCCTGTATGAACTGACGGACCACCTGCCCTCGGGGCACGAGCGCGACCACTACGGCCGTGAGGCCGACCGCATGTTGGCCACCCTCTGCCAGGCTCCTTATTTCACGGTGGGGAAAGACACGAACTGCCTGCTGGAACACTCGGTGCAATACTACCACCTGGGCCACAACGTCGATCGGCCCTGCTCGTTTGCCGACTATTATTTCATGGAGGCACTGTACAGATATGCCCGGCACTACTTGAGGCAGGATGCCCAAATGGCTCTTTTGTGCGACCAGCCATGAACATGTATGACGTCCTGCTTCAACTGCCACTGTTCCAGGGATTGAGGAGAGACGACCTGACACAGATCCTGGACTCGGTGAGAATCGAGTTCAAGAAGGCAAACGAAAGAACCATCATGGCGCGTCAAGGCAACGACTGCCGTCAACTCATGTATTTGCTGAACGGCGAACTCGTCTGCACGCAAAAAAACGAACCGTGTCGTTTCGAGCTCAACGAACGGCTTACCGACACACAACTCGTAGAGCCTTATTCGCTGTTCGGGAAAACTCCTTGCTATCGGGCCACCTACGAAGCCCGGCCTGGCACCACCCTCATGCTGATCGACAAATCGTTCGTACTGCGCAAATTGTTCGCATACGACATTATCCAGCTTAATTACCTGAACATACTCAGTTGTCGCTGCCAAGACCTGCAGACCCTCATCGACACACAAAAAGAAGAAGGTGTGGAACTGAAAATCAGGAACTTCATCAGGCAACGCTGCATACAACCGTATGGGGAAAAATGGATGAACATGAAAATGAACGATTTGGCCGCCTGCATTGGCGAAACCAGACTGTCTGTGTCGCGGGCACTCAACCTGTTGGAAAGCAAGCGACTCGTCACATTGTCGCGTGGACGAATCGACATAAAAAACTTGGAATGTTTATGAAGAAAACAATGATTTCGGCCATCCTGGCGATGGCATTGACCGGATGTAAAATGAACGACAACCCTTTTCTAACCCCTTACACCACCCCTCACGCAACAGCCCCTTTCGACAAAATCGAGTTGGGACACTATGAGCCGGCCGTGATGCAGGCCATCGAAGAGCACGACAAAGAAATCGACGCCATCGCCGGCAACCCTGAGGATCCCACATTCGAGAACACCATAGCAGCCTTGGAAAACTCAGGGAAATTGCTGGGGCGTGTCTTCTCGGCCATGGGCACCCTGCTCAACGCAGAGACCAACGACGATCTTGAGGCCCTTGCACAAAAGCTGTCGCCCATCGTCAGCAACCACTATTCAAACATCATGCTGAACGACAAACTGTTTGCACGCGTAAAAGCCGTTTACGACAATCCGGAAAAGGACAAACTCGACATGGAGGACCGCAAGCTGCTCGACGACACATACAAGCGATTCGTTCGGCAAGGCGCCAACCTAAATGAAGGGGCCAAGAAGCGATTCCGCGAGATAAACAGCGAACTGACAACGATTTCCCTGCAATTCGGACAAAACGCGTTGAAGGAGAACAACGCTTTCAAAATGAACCTGAAGGATGGCGACATGGAGGGATTGCCCGAAAGCGTCAAGGAAAACTACAAGAACGACGACGGTTCATACACGGTCACACTCGACTATCCCTCGTACTCTCCGTTCATGATGTATAGCAACCGACGCGACCTGCGCGAGAAGCTGTATCTTGCCATGAACACCAAATGCACGAAGGACAACGAATGCAACAATCTTGAGAACGTGCGCAAACTTGTCAACCTGAACATGGAGCAAGCACAGTTGCTCGGATTCAAGGACTATGCCGAATACAGCATCTCGGAGAGAATGGCCGAAACGCCCGCAAACGTATATAAGTTGCTTTATCAGCTAATCGACGCCTACAAGCCTGCCGCCGAACAGGAAGTGAAAGAGGTGGAGGCACTGGCCAAGCAACTGGAAGGAAACGACTTCGAGCTGAAAGCGTGGGACTGGGCATACTACAGCGAAAAACTGAAGCAACAAACTCTCAGCCTCGACGAAGAGGAACTGCGTCCCTACCTCGAACTGTCGGAAGTGGAGAAAGGCGTATTTGGCTTGGCCAACAAACTGTATGGCATCACTTTCGTAGAAAACGCCGACATCCCCGTGTATCATCCCGACGTAAAAGCCTACGACGTGATCGACAAGGACGGCACATTCCTCGCCGTGCTCTACACCGACTTCTTCCCCCGTGCAGGCAAACGCTCAGGTGCGTGGATGAACGAACAGAAATCGCAATGGATCGAGACCGACGGCACCGACAGCCGTCCACACATCACCCTGACCGCCAACCTGAGCAAACCCACCAAGGAGAAACCGGCATTGCTCTCCTTCGACGATGTGGAGACCTTCCTGCACGAATTCGGACACTGCCTGCACGGCATTTTCGCAAACGGCAGATATGCAAGCCTGAGCGGAACCAATGTATATAGGGATTTCGTGGAGCTTCCGTCGCAAATCATGGAGAATTTCCTAACCGAGAAAGAGTTTCTCAGCACATTCGCCCATCATTACCAAACCGGCGAACTGATGCCCGACTCACTCATCCAGAAGGTAATCAACGCCTCCAATTACCACGCGGCCTATGCCTGTATGCGCCAGGTAAGCTTCGGATTGCTCGACATGGCATACTACACGCTCACGACCCCGTTCACCGGCGATGTGATTGCCTTCGAGAAAGAAGCCATGACCCCCACACGTCTATTGCCCGATGTTTCCGGCACCTGCATGTCGGCAACCTTCCATCACATCATGGGTGGCGGCTATGAGGCAGGCTACTACAGTTACAAATGGGCGGAGGTACTCGATGCCGATGCTTTCCAACGCTTCAAGAACGAGGGTGTCCTCAGCACGGAAGTGGCCGAATCGTTCAGGAACAACATCCTCTCGCGCGGCGGCGTGGAGCATCCCATGACACTGTACAAACGCTATCGAGGCCAAGAGCCAAGCATCGACGCACTCTTGCAACGCGACGGAATCAAAAAAAACTAATCCATACTGCGACACACAATGTCAAAACAACTTGCACTATTTGTATTGATGACCCTTTCATTGGTTGCCTGCAACAACGACGACAACACCAATGAAATATTCGACAGCGGAGTGTGGAGGGTAGTGAACTTCTTTGGAGCAAACGAGTGGAGCAGCCAAAACGATGGCGGACGTCCGGTATTCACGACCGATGCCGACCTGAAGGTGGTGCAACAATTGTCGGTGACCTTCCATGACGACGGGTCCCTACAGGGCTCGTTTGTCGGTGGAACATTTGCGGGGAAATGGAGCGCAAACGGCAAGGACAGGACTGTTAGTGTCACGAACATCTCGACAAACGACAGTCCCTCGGGAATCAGCCTTACATTCCTGAACGCACTGAAGGAAGCGGCCCATTACAAAGGCGACAGCAACTACCTGAAACTGGCTCCCGACGACAGGAACTCGTACATTCAGTTTACCCATCGGACTGATTGACAATCAAGAGCCTATATGATTTAGAAATAAGAGTATTTGTTTTGAGAATCCATGACAATTTTGACCCACAAAGAAAATGAATGAGGCAGTAGATGACAAACAACGGAAAATAGACCAACGATATATCCGCATGGCAAGCGTATGGGCTGAAAACTCATACTGCAAACGTCGCCAAGTGGGAGTATTGATTGTGAAAGACAAGATGATTATTTCCGATGGTTATAACGGCACACCCTCGGGATTCGAGAACGTGTGCGAGGACGAGAACAACGTGACCAAGGCATACGTGCTGCACGCCGAAGCCAACGCCATCACAAAAATAGCCCGGTCGGGCAACAGCAGCGAAGGAGCCACCATGTATGTCACCGCCTCGCCCTGCATTGAATGCGCGAAACTAATCATTCAAGCCGGCATCAAACGGGTGGTCTATTCCGAGCACTACCGCTTGGACGATGGATTGGAACTGCTTCGCCGGGCCGGCATTGAAATCGTGTATATTGAGAACGAAAAGAATTGAATATGAGAAAACATACATTCACACCACTTATCATAGCCGCGAGCATATCGACAGGCATTCTGATAGGCGTATTCTATACCACCCAATTTGGAGGTGGCAACCAAATGGACATTGTCACCACCTCGTCCAACAAGCTGAACTCGCTGATGCGAATCGTGGAGAGCCAGTATGTCGATACGGTAAACATTCCCGACATCATCGAGGCGGCAATCCCCACCGTATTGGCTGAACTCGACCCCCATTCCGCCTACATTCCCGCAAAGGATGTACAGGAGGTGAACGACGACCTGCGTGGCAGCTTTTCGGGCATTGGCATCCAATTCACCATCCAGGACGACACCATACACGTGAACAACGTCATACCTGGAGGACCCTCCGAGAAAGTCGGCTTGATGGCTGGCGACAGAATCGTGACAATCGACGACTCTTTGTTTGTCGGCAAGATCATCAACAACAACCTTGCCATGAAAAAGCTGAAAGGCCCCAAAGGAACGGAAGTGAAACTCGGCATCAAACGCCAAGGCGAACAAAGCCTGCTCGACTTCGTCATCGAGCGGGGGGAGATTCCAGTGAAAAGTGTCGATGCCTCGTATATCATCGACAAGAAATACGGCTACATAAAGATAGAGAAATTTGCAGAGACAACCTTCCCCGAAATGCTCATAGCCTTGGCACAACTGCGCGCCAACGACATCGAAGGCCTGATTATCGACCTGCGCAGCAACACGGGAGGATACATGGCTCCCGCCATCCAGATGGTCAACGAATTTCTGGGCAAGGACCAACTGATAGTCTATACCGAAGGCCGGCAATCGCCCCGACAAAACTTTTTCTCCAACGGCACAGGCAGCAGCCAGGATTTGCCGTTGATAGTGCTCGTGGATGAAGGTTCGGCCTCCGCCTCCGAAATCTTCTCAGGAGCTATCCAAGACAACGACCGAGGCATCATTGTAGGCCGTCGCACCTTTGGCAAGGGTTTGGTGCAGCAGCAAATGGATTTCAACGACGGCTCGGCCCTTCGCCTGACAATAGCACGCTACTACACCCCCTCTGGCCGATGCATCCAAAAACCCTACACCAAGGGCGACGACGAAGCCTACGAAATGGATTTGTTCACACGATACGAGCACGGCGAATTCTTCAACTCCGACAGCATACACCAAGACCAAAGCCAAGTGTTCCAAACAGCCCTGGGGCGGTCGGTCTATGGAGGTGGAGGCATCATGCCCGATGTGTTCGTCCCTTCCGACACCACCGGCTACTCCGTCTATTACAACAAGGCCGTCAGCATGGGGCTTGTCAACCGCTTTTGCTTCCACTACTGCGACCAAAACAGGAAGAACCTTGAGAAACTGCCCGACACAGAGCTGCTCACCGCCTATTTGGGCAAGCAAAACATCGTCGAGCAATTCGTGAAGTATGCCGAGACAAAAGGCTTGCAACGCCGCAACCTGCAAATAGCCAAATCGCGACAGAAACTGGAGCAGGCACTATATGCGACCATCGTCTATGACATGCAAAACATGGAAAGCTATGTCAAGTATCTCAACCAATCAGACCCCACCGTCCAAAAGGCCATACAGATTCTGAACGATGGACAATCCTGGCCCCAAGCACCCAAAAGCAGCAATGAACCAGCAGAAAAGCCTGCTTCGTAAGCATATTCGGGAACTGACTGCCGCACACGACAGCCATGCACGCCTCGTAGCTTCCGAAACACTTTGCAAGGCACTCGAAGACAACCTCCAATTCAAGGCAGCACACACCGTGTTGCTTTACCATAGCCTGCCCGACGAACCCGACACCCGTGCGATCCTCGACAAGTGGCATCGGGGGAAGAGAATCCTGTTGCCTGTCATCAGAGGCAGCGAACTTGAACTTCGGGAATATACCGGCCCCGATTGCCTACGGCAGGAACCCCTGTTCCACATCGAAGAGCCGCAAGGCCCGCCCTTTGCCGATTTCGATCAGGTGGAGCTGGCCATAGTACCCGGCATGGCGTTCGGCAGGCAGGGACAACGGTTGGGCCGCGGAAAAGGCTACTACGACAAGCTGCTGCCCCAACTCACCCAAGCGCATCTCATTGGCTACTGTTTCCCATGGCAAATCGTCGATGACATCCCAGAAGAGCCGCACGACCGTCGGGTGAACCAAGTACTCGAATAAAGCAGAAAACGGCAAACCTTTGCATTGATTCCGCATCACACAGAAAACGTGCGCCCATCTTCTGTTAAACGTGC
>JAUNNV010000099.1 GCA_030531335.1 Bacteroidales bacterium | reverse complement strand
AACCCCATCTCGCTCGACGCCATCGAGCAGATACAGGTGCAGATCGCTCCCTACGACGTACGGCAGTCGGGCTTCACGGGCGGTGCCATCAACGCAGTCACCAAGTCGGGCACGAACGAATTTCATGGCTCGGCGTATGGATTTTACAACAACCAAGACATGTACGGACGCTACAACGCCGCGAAGGGCTATGCCAAGGACAAGATGACGAAGCAGTACGACGAGACTTTCGGAGCCACCTTCGGCGGCCCCATCGTCAAGGACAAGCTGTTCTTCTTCACCAGTGCCGAATACAAGAAGAACTCGTACCCCGGAGCCTATTACGCGGGCATGGACGACGCCACGTATTACACCGTGGCACAGATAAGGCAAGCCGCCGATCGATACTCCGAACTGACGGGCTTCAAGGAATCGTTCGGACAGAAGGACATCCTGACCCAAGGGCTTGGCCTGCTGGCACGTGTGGATTGGAACATCGACGAGAAGAACAAATTCTCGTTCCGTTACCAATACAACGGATCCTCGACCGACAAGGGCATCAACACCTACAACACCATTTTCCTGGAGAACTCGGGGTACCTGCAATCGAACCGCACACACTCGTTCGTGGCCGAACTGCACACCCGGCTGACGGACAACATCTCGAACGAGGCGCGACTGAACTATACACGTGTGCGCGACTGGCGCGACGTGCCCTACCAAGGACCGACGGCCTACGTGGTGAACGCCCACTATGGCGACAAGACCGACGGCAACATCTCGATGGGTACGGAATATTCGTCGGCCGTGAACGACGTGGATCAAGACAACTGGTCGTTTGAGGACAACCTGTCGTTCTACCTGGGCAACCACACCCTCACCGTGGGCACACACGAGGAGTTCTTCAACACGCGCAACGGATATATCCAATACGCCAACGGATTGTTCTACTACAACAGCCTTGAGAACTTCCTGAACAACCAAGCCGACTATTACTACTACAACTACTCCGACGAGGCCCTCACCGGCACCTCGCGCTGGCGCGCCAAGGTGCACGCCGGACAGTTCGGACTCTATGCCCAAGACAAGTGGGACGCGACTGGCGCCTTGCAGCTGACCTACGGCCTGCGTGTGGATGCTCCCATGTTCTTCAACAGCCCCACCACCAACAACGAGTTCAACAAATCGGCATCCGCCACCACATACAACGTGGAGGTGGGGAAAATGCCGGGTGTGAAGCTGCTGCTGTCGCCCCGGGTGGGCTTCCGCTGGTATCTCGCCGACGACAAATCCACGCTGCTGCGTGGTGGCACGGGGTTGTTCACTGGCAGGGTGCCGTTCGTGTGGCTCAGCAACTGCTACGCCAACACGGCCATGGAGATGAAAGGCACCACACTGACTTCCGTGACCCACCAACTCGATGAATGGCAGAAGGCCATGGAAGTGGTGCGCAGCGGCGAATCGACGGTGAAACAGAGCGTGAACACCGTGTCGAAGGACTTCAAGTATCCGCAGACGTGGCGCTCGAACTTGGCCATCGAACACACCTTCCCCTTCGGACTGAAAGCCACACTCGAAGGCTTGTACTCGCACAACCTCCATGCCGTGTTCTTCGAGAACCTTGCCCTGCAAGGCACGGGCAACCGCGCCTACGTGGTGGATGGCGTGGCCGCCAGCAGTGTGCCCTACTACAGCGCCGACGCCGGCAAATACGACAAAATCATCAACCTGCGAAGCATCGACAAGGGTTATGCCTACTCGCTGACGGCCAAGCTGGAGCAACGCTTCGACTTCGGCCTGGACCTGATGGCAAGCTACACCTACGGCGTGTCGAAATCCGTGAACGACGGGACATCGTCGGTGGCCGCATCAAACTGGAAGAACTACACGGCTGCGGACGTGAACAAGCCCGAAATGGGCTACTCGCTGTTCGACACTCCACACCGCATACTGTTCACCGCCACCTACACATCGAAAAAGTATGCGCGGGGGCTGCTCAACACGGAGGTGGCACTCACCTACAACGGCTCAAACGGCGTGCGCTACAGCCTGACCATGGCCGAATCGACCTCGTCGAAGAACAACAACAAGGCTTCGTTCAACGGCGACAACCAGGCAGGCAACATCCCCCTGTACATACCGACGGAGTCGGAAATGGGCAAGATGTCGTTTGCCACGGATGCCGACAAGGCCAAGTTTGGCGAATGGATTGCCTCCGACAGCTACGCGAAGCATCATCGCGGACAATTCGCCGAGCGTTTCGGATCGACCGCCCCTTGGGAAAGCCATTTCGACTTCCACCTGGCCGAAAACTTCTTCTACAACCAGAAGGGGGGCAAGATTACCCTTTCGTTCGACGTGATCAACGCCGCCAACATGCTGAACAAGGAGTGGGGCTTGTACTATGCCTACACCACGGCCGTTTCGCCACTGAAAGTGGAGTCGGTGACAGTGGCCGAGAACGGCGACCGCGTGGGCACTTTCTCGTTTACAGGCAACACGGAGCCCACAAAGGACGGAACCCTCTCGCGCTTCCACGCGCAGATAGGCCTGAAGGTGACGTTCTGACACAAGAGCCGCCACAGGGGCGGCACGACCATGAAACAGCCGAGGCATCCGAGGTGAAGAACCGTTCGGATGCCTCGACTGTTTATGGGGCGCACGGTGGCGAGGAGCGGGGAGGGGTACAAGAAGTCACGCGCTTTCTTGTGTGGAACAAAAAAAAAACATAATTTTGCGTGACGTAAACGTTTCGACGCAAATGGCAGAACATGAATTGAAAGAAATCGGCAGCAAGGAAGGTTGGCTGGCTCTAAGTCCGCTTGTTGTGTTTCTGGTGGTGTATGTAGTGTCGTCGGTGCTGGCTGGCGATTTCTACAAGATTCCTGTCGGCTCGGCATTTTTGGTGGCTTGCATCTACGGCGTGTGTGTGTGCGGGGATGCGGCCCATCCCACCCGAAGAATGTCGCCAGGGGAACGTGTGCTGACATTTTCCCATGGGGCGAGCCATCCCAACATCCTGCTGATGGTGTGGATATTCATTCTGGCCGGAGCTTTCGCCACCTCGGCCAAGGAAATAGGTGCGGTGGATGCCACGGTGGCGGCCGCCTTGCAGATAATGCCCCCCAAGGTGTTGTTCGCAGGCCTCTTTCTCACGGCTTGTTTCATCTCCATGGCGGTGGGCACCAGTGTGGGCACGATTGTGGCCTTGGTGCCGTTGGCTGTAGGAATGGCCGAGGAGTGTGGACAGAGCGTGCCGTTTGTGACCGCCATCATTGTGGGAGGCTCGTTTTTCGGCGACAATCTTTCGTTTATTTCCGACACGACAATAGCCGCCACACGTTCGCAAGGGGTCAAGATGCGCGACAAGTTCAAGGCCAACCTGCGCATCGTGATGCCAGCCGTGGTGCTTGTGCTCTTGATTTATGCTTGGAAGGGCTGTCAGGATGTCGTGTTGCCACAGGCAGGCCCGTACAATGCCTTTCTCATGATTCCATACCTCACGGTCATCGTACTGGCCGTATCGGGTGTCGATGTGTTGCTGACGCTTGTCGTTGGAATACTGATGAACGCCGTGATTGGCTTCTGGATGGGTTCGTTCGGATGGATAGGATGGCTACATACGCTTGGCGATGGCGTGAACGCCATGAGCGAGCTCATCATCGTGACCTTGCTTGCCGGCGGACTGATGGAAACGATAAGGGTGAGTGGCGGACTGGCATTCATCATCGGCTGCCTCACCCACCACATCAAGCAACCGCGCGGCGCATACCTGAGCATTGCCGTGCTGGTGAGCTTGGTGAACCTATGTACGGCCAACAACACCATCGCCATCATCACCTCGGGCGACGTGGTGAGGCAGATAACGGAACGCTTCGGGCTCGACCCCCGACGAAGCGCAAGCATCCTCGACATTTTCTCGTGTTGCATCCAAGGCATCATACCCTACGGAGCCCAACTGCTCATGGCGGCAGGCTTGGCACACATCAGCACGACCGCCATCATTCCACACCTGTATTATCCCTTCCTGCTTGGCATCGGCGCATTGGTGTCCATCGTGGCGAGACGACAAGAACCAATGATGCCCCAAGAGCCACGCAACCTTTCATCCAACACGCACACGCCATGACACTGAAGGAACTGGGCATAGGCAAGACGGCCGTGATTACCGCCGTGAGGGGAGATGGCGGACTGCGTCAGCACTTGCTCGACATGGGGCTGATACAGGGTGCCGAACTGACGGCCACCCAATATGCCCCAATGGGCGACCCCATGGAGATACTTGTGCATGGCTATTCGCTTACCCTTCGACTTGCCGAGGCCTCGCTGATCGACGTAGTTCCCCTGGACAAGCCCTTGGAGAGGGCAAAGGACGAGTCGAAGGATTTCTCGTACAACCTGTCGCTGCACGAGCACAACTCCCACCCAGGCCTTGGCGAGGCAGGAAAGTATCACAATCACGACACGGAACATCCGTTGCCGAAGGACACGACGCTTACGTTTGCGCTTGCCGGGCAACAAAATTGTGGGAAGTCAACCCTGTTCAACCAACTTACGGGCTCTAACCAGCATGTGGGAAACTTCCCCGGCGTGACGGTGGACCGCAAGGACGGCCCCATCAAGGGGTATGCCAACACATCGGTGGTCGATTTGCCGGGAGTATATTCCCTTTCGCCCTATACGGCTGAGGAACTGGTGTCGCGTGAGTTCATCCTGAAGGAAAGACCCCAAGGCATCATCAACATCGTGGATGCCTCGAACATAGAGCGACACCTCTACCTTACCATGCAGCTGATGGAGCTGAACATTCCGATGGTGCTGGCGCTCAACATGATGGACGAAGTGAGAAACAATGGGGGAGCCATCCATGTGAACCAGATGGAACACATGCTGGGAATACCTGTGGTGCCCATATCGGCCGCCAAGAACGAAGGTGTGGCGGAGCTGGTGGAACACGCCATTCACATGGCGAGATACCAGGAGTTGCCCACACGACAGGATTTCTGCCGCCACGACAAGTTTGGTGGAGCCGTGCACCGCTGCCTGCATGGCATCATGCACCTCATAGAAGACCATGCCGCGAACGCCGCCCTGCCCATCCGTTTTGTGGCGGCAAAACTGGTGGAAGGCGACGAGCATATCGCGAGACAATTGGGGCTGTCGCGAAACGAGACCGACATGATAGAGCACATCATCTGCCAGATGGAGGAAGAGCGTGGCCTCGACCGTGCCGCCGCCATCGCCGACATGCGCTATTCGTTCATCCACGAGCTGTGCGACAAGACCGTCGTCAAGCCCCGTGCAAGCAAGGAATATCTGCACAGCAAAAGCATCGACAAGGTGCTGACAGGTCGATACACGGCCATCCCCATTTTCCTGACCATCATTTGCCTGGCGATATGGCTGTCCATCGACGTGTTGGGAGCCTCCCTGCAAGGGCTTCTTGGCGACATGATTGGAAACGTGAGCGACGTGTGCCAGGATGCCATGCAGGCAACCAACGTACACCCGACGGTGGTGTCGCTCGTAGTGGATGGCATCTTTGGCGGGGTGGGAAGCGTGTTGAGCTTCGTGCCCATCATCATCGTGTTGTTCTTTTTCCTAAGCATCATCGAAGACAGCGGATACATGGCACGGATAGCGTTTGTCACCGACAAGCTGCTTCGCAAGATAGGCCTGTCGGGACGCAGCATCGTACCCCTGTTGATAGGATATGGTTGTTCGGTTCCCGCCATTATGGCAACCCGCACGCTACCCTCGGCCCACGACCGTGTGAAAACAATCCTGCTGACACCTTTCATGAGTTGTTCGGCCAAGATTCCGGTCTATGCTTTTCTAACTTCGGCATTCTTTCCACAGCATGGTGGACTGGTACTGGTAGGGCTGTACCTGCTCGGTCTGGCTCTGGGCATCCTCATCGCCCTGGCAGAGCATTTCATGGGGAAACGCGAGGCGGCGGCTCCTTTTGTGATGGAGTTGCCCAACTATCGGATGCCCCGCTTCAGGAATGTGGGCCATCTGCTTTGGGACAAGACAAAAGACTTTGTGGAACGTGCCTTTACGATGATCCTGGTGGCTTCCATCATCATCTGGTTCCTGAAATCGTTCGATTTTCGTCTTTATCAGGTTTCGGATGCGTCGGATAGCATGATGGCATGGCTTTCGGGGCTGATTGCGCCCATGTTCAGCCCCTTGGGACTTGACGACTGGCGCGTGGTGACTTCACTGATCAGCGGATTCATGGCAAAGGAGAGTGTCTATGCCACGATGGAAGTGTTGGGAGTGGCGACAATACTTACGATGCGGACAGCCGTACCCATGTTGCTGTTTTGCCTGCTCTACACACCTTGTGTGGCAGCCATTGCCAGCATCCGTCGCGAACTGGGGTCGTCATGGGCCGGCTTCGTTGTCGTCTTTCAGTGTGCGATAGCCTGGCTTGTGGCTTGGATTGGCTACTTGGTCGTGTTATAGGGGTATCTCAACTGTAGAGGTATCGTTTGATAGACAGCTTTGCTGTCTTCTCGAAGGGTTCCGTGCGGACTTCCACAGCACTTATCTTACTGTATGGGTCGGTTTGCTCGTTGGTGGCCCTGACGATTTCGTTTACGACTTCCACCTGACCCACACCGTTTTTCCTCATTGCATCCTGATCGAGCAAGCAAAGCGCCACAAGCTTGTCGTTGCGCATCACCACTACTGCCTCCAAGACAAAAGGCTGGTTGATGATGATGGACTCTATTTCTTCAGGATAAATGTTTTGTCCGTTCGATGAAAGCAACATGCTTTTCAGGCGGCCACGGATAAACACATTGCCAGCCTTGTCGATTACACCCGTATCGCCCGTCCGAAACCATCCGTCGTCCGTGAAAGCGGCGCGTGTGGCCTCTTCGTTTTTGTAATAGCCGCTAAACAGGCTGATGCCCTTGGCTTGTATCTCGCCCGGCTTCCGGCTTGGATTGTCGGAGTCGATGCGGAGTTGTAGAAACGACATGGCCTTGCCACACGAGCGCAACACAAACTTATCCCAACGTTCGTAGGTCAGCAACGGTGCCGCCTCGGTCATGCCATAGCCAATGGTGAAATGCAGGCCTATCTTGTGGAAGAAGCGTTCCACCTCGGGATTGACGGCCGCTCCCCCCATGATGTAAAGACGGATGTTGCCTCCAAAGGTCGCATCGATTTCCCGACGTATTTTCTTGAATATGAATTTCTGGATGAAGGGCACGTACATGAGCGACCGCACCATTGGCTTGCTAAGCAGCGGCTTTATCTTTTTCCCATATATTTTCTCGAAAATCATGGGCACGGCCGTAATCAGATACGGACGCACGTCGCGCAAGGCTTTCATCAGGATGCTGGGTGAAGGGGCCTTACCCAAGAAATAGATAGGTGTGCCTCCACACAAAGGATAAAGCAACTCGAAGACCATGCCAAACATGTGCGCCAACGGAAGAATGGACAGGAGGGTGTCGTTGGGCGATGATGGCATGTTGGCCTGGCCATACTCGACGTTGGCCGAGAAACATTCATAGCGCAGCATCACACCTTTCGGGTCGCCGGTCGAGCCCGAGGTGTAATTGATTATGGCCAACTCCTTGTCGTTGTCGGTTGGATAATGCACATCGTCGGCCGTCATGCCATGAGGATACTTTTGGTCGAACAACCCATTTATCCGCGCATGTTTTTCCCTGTCGGTCTCCTCGCACCACAATGGTTCGAAATCAGCCAGCGAGATGGCCTGCCTCAGCCCACCCAGATTACCTTCACCCATGCCCTGCCAAATCTCCACATCCGTGAAAAGCATCTTACATTCGGATATGTTGAGAATGTTACGGATATTGTCTGGATGAAAGTTCGCGAGCAGGGGCACCACCACAGCCTCGTAGGTGTTGATGGCAAGAAATGCCACTGCCCAACGAGCCTGGTTCTTGCCACAAAGGGCTATCCTATCGCCCTTCTGGATTCCCATCTGTTCAAACAGCAAGTGAAGTCTCTCTATTTGTATGGCGGTGTCGCAAAAGGTGAAAATGTCTCCCTTATAGTCGCAAAGGGCAGGCTTCTCCCAATTCGCTTGCATCTGCTGTCGGATTCGATCGAAATAATGCGTCATAAAACTATCAATTTATCATTTTAGGCCAGTATCTTCCGAAAGGCCCTCATCAATTATACGGCTGCAAAATTACTGCAATCCAACTTTATAGACAACACTTTGGATTATACCTTTTTTCCTAAAAAATACTTGTTTTTGCCTAAAACGCACTTTTATTATACTTTTAGTCATTATATTTGCGTCATGAAAGTAATGACAGTTAGCAAAATCAAGGCACTCTCGCGAAAACCTGTGGTGTCGGTGCAAGGCGACGACTTTTGTATCATCGACGGAATGCTTTACGACGACAAGAACACAAGTTTGAGTTTTCCCTGCCGTGTAGATGGATTGGTGTGTCTATATTGTATCGAAGGAGCGCTGAGCATCTCAGTGGGTATGGAGAATTATTGCGTCGAGAAGGATTGCTTCGTCATCTGTCTGCCCGGCGACATTGTTGAAATGAGGTTCCTGCACGAAACCCGTATGGTGAAGGTGAGCGTGATGGCCCTTTCCAACAGACTGCTTTCCGAAATGGAGTTCGACTTGCCAAAGTCGCGTATGGTATTCATGAATCGCATGGTCCACACCAATTTGCGCTATCGCACCATGATCGGACATTTCCGCAACTTGTTTCGTTCGGTCATCACCACCCCCCACGAGGACTCCATCAAGAGCATGAGCTACATACTCCGCTCCATGAACATTGAGATAGCCAACCTATGGACAACTCTTGTACACACGCCATCGCGCAACGAAATACGCAGTAGCGTGTTGGTCGATCAGTTTGTGAATCTCGTGGCCATGCACCACACACAACATCGCGACGTGGCTTTCTATGCCTCCCAACTGTCGCTATCGGTCAAGTACTTGTCAACAGCGGTAAAGGCCGTGAGTGGACGCTCTGCCACACAATGGATTATATTCTACGTGATTCTTGAAGCAAAATACT
>JAUNNV010000098.1 GCA_030531335.1 Bacteroidales bacterium | reverse complement strand
TATTTATACATCTACATAATACTTATTTCCAAATAAATTTAAACAGCTTCTTAATCGAACATTTCAAAACAGCTTCTAAGTCTTACATTTTACTTTGTGGATTTTCATCCTCACCTTACTTCGACAAAGTTCAGGACATTACTTTGTGGATTTTATCTGGCTCATTTCGTCAGTCTCATCAGTTATATGCTCCCCACCGATAACATTTCTGTCCCCCGATAATGAGGGGGAATCGAGGGGGGAAGGGTAAAAGCCATCCAGAAGTCGAGGAGGATACAAAATTAGTACTGGCCAGTAAAAAAAAATTAGAGGCCAGTAATTTTTTTTTTGAGCCCAGTACTTTTCCTACGATCCCAGTAATTCAGGTGTTGCAGGGTGTGGGCAGAATGATGGGTGCGTTCATGCCTGCCCTGATTTCAGCAGGTTGTTTTCGGCTTCTTCAATCTTCTTGAAGTTGAAACTTGCCATGATTTGGCTCATCAGGGTCTCAATCTTGTCGTTGCACAGATTGCCGATGCTTCCTTCGTGTGTATGGCAAACGGTCTTGTCGTGTTGGAATTTGCCGGCTTCGATGTCGAGCCCGACTTTTTTGTAGGCATCGCGAAACGGCATGCCTTCGGCTGCGAGCCTATTGACTTCCTCGACGCTGAACATGGCCATGTATCGGTCGTCGTCGAGAATATGTTCGTTCACCTTTATCTTGTCGATGATGTAGTTGGTCATACGGATGCAGTCGAGCAGTTCGCCAAACGATGGCAGGAACACTTCCTTGATAATCTGTAGGTCGCGGAAATATCCCGAAGGCAGGTTGTTCATGATCATCATGATTTGTTGCGGCAGCGACTGGATTTTGTTGCATTTTGCACGGGTCAGCTCGAACACATCGGGGTTTTTCTTGTGGGGCATGATGCTCGACCCCGTCGTACATTCGTCGGGAAGTTTCACAAAGCTAAAATTCTGGCTGCTGAACATGCAGGCGTCGAAAGCCAGTTTCGCGATGGTCGAGGCAATGCCTGCCATGGCAAAGGCTACATTCCGCTCGGTTTTCCCGCGTCCCATCTGTGCATACACCACATTGTAGTTCATCGAATCGAACCCCAACAGGTCGGTGGTGAGTTGTCGATTGAGGGGAAACGACGAGCCATAGCCGGCTGCCGAGCCTAATGGGTTGCGATTGCACTGGCGGAAGGTAGCCTGTAGCAACAACATGTCATCGACAAGGCTTTCGGCGTATGCGCCAAACCAAAGTCCGAACGACGAGGGCATGGCTACCTGCAAGTGCGTATATCCAGGCATCAACACTCCTTTATAGCGGTTGCTTTGGGCTATGAGTGTCTGGAAAAGTTGTTCTACCGACTGGGCCAACAACATGATTTGATGACGGGTGTAAAGTTTCAGGTCGAGAAGTACCTGGTCGTTCCGGCTTCTTCCCGAATGGATTTTCTTGCCTACATCGCCGAGCTTGTGCGTCAGCATCAGTTCCACTTGCGAGTGGACATCCTCTATCCCGTCGTCTATGACGAATTTCCCTTCCTTTGCCAATCGATGGATATTCCTAAGCTCGCGTAGCAACACATTGAGCTCGTCGGCTGTAATCAAGCCGATGGTTTGCAACATGGTGGTGTGGGCCATGGAGCCAAGCACGTCGAAGGGAGCCAGATAGAGGTCGAGTTCACGGTCGCGACCTACCGTAAACTTGTCTATCTCGGCGTTAACCTGCACGTTTTTTTCCCAAAGTTTAGTTGCCATTATTGATAGTTTATGATAGACAACATATCAGCCATTTTCTCCACACCTTCCTGCAAGGGTTTTTTGAGCATGGATTTCATGAACATGTTAAGCTCTGCACGTAATGTCACTTTCAGTTTGGCGCGATCCTCCCCGACAGGAAGCATCTGTATCCACAGGTTTAAGGGGATGGGTGTGTTCTCGCCCTGGAACTTGATACATTTGGATGGCTCGCGTTCGATGATTCGCAAGGTAAGGTTGAAGCCTTGCACGTTGAGGGTGAGGCTGTCGTGGTCGAAAGTCAGTTCCTTGATTTTATCCGCCACATTCTCGGGTAGGTTTCCCATGCGATCCTTCACCGATGACAAGTGATTGAGATTCTCCAGTTGGTTGTAAACCTGCTCTTGGGTGAAGGGGACGACCTTCACACTACTTTCTAATTTTTCCATGTGCAATCATTCTTTTGTGACATCCCAATGGGCTGGATCCTGCCGCCATGCGTTCAACACGGGCACATCCCCGTCGCTGATGTATTCGGTTTTCAACGCCACGTCCAGTACCGCCTCATAGTTGGTTAAGGTAATCAGGTTTACCTTGGCTTCCTTGAAAGCCTCTACGGCAACTGGGAATCCGTAGGTGAACGAGGCAACCATACCAATCACTTCACAGCCGTCACGTCGGATTGCATCGACGGCTTTCAGACTGCTTCCTCCTGTGGAAATCAGATCCTCAATGACAACGACCTTCATTCCCGGACGCAAATCGCCTTCTATGAGGTTTTCCAAGCCGTGGTCTTTGGGAGTGGAACGAACATATACAAAAGGCAGGTCGAGCGCATCGGCCACCAAAGCTCCCTGAGGAATGGCTCCTGTAGCTACGCCTGCAATGGCATCGACTTGGGGGAAGCGTTCAAAAATCACCCTGCAGATTTCTATTTTCACGAAATTTCGTAGTGAGGGATACGACAATGTCTTACGATTGTCGCAGTAAAACGGTGATTTCCAACCTGAAGCCCATGTGAAAGGGTTTGCGGGCTGTAACTTGATGGCTTTGATTTTGAGTAGTTTCTCAGCGAAAAGTTTTTCTACGTTTTTCATAATTGTATTCCTTATATCGGAGTTTCTCCTCTTTTAGGGTGCAAAGATATGGATAATGTGGCAATGTAAGGCTTTTTTTTCACTTATTTTACATGTCCGAAGCGACAGATAAGGTCAATACGCTGATCTTCAGTTGTCGCGTTTTGTCGAATGCATCGGCGCAAGCCACGACTGTGGCTCCTGTTGTCATCACATCATCTACAAGAAGGATGTGTTTGCCCACCAGTGGCTCTGGCGAAACACATTCGAAGCTATCTTGTAGGTTTTCCCATCGTTGCACTTCGCTTTTAGACGTTTGGGTGTCTGTGTCGCGCTTGCGAACTACGATGTCGTTTCGTATTGGAATGTTTGTGACTGAGGATATTCCCAACGCCAATTGTTCGCTTTGATTGTACCCACGCTTTTTCCGACGTGTCTTGTGCAATGGTAGCGGGACGATGAAATCAATATCCGAAAAGAAAGAGGTGGCAATGAGGTCTGTTGCCATACATCGTCCCAGAAAGACGCCTAACGCTGCGTTACCCTGGTATTTCAGGCTTGCGATCAGTTTGCTTACCATCCCTTTCTTGTGATAATACAAATAAGCCGAAGCCTTTCCCAAGGGAATCTTTCCCCAAAGGTTTTTCTCAACATCGTTGTCGCTTTGCAGATGCAGATTGGTGCGAGGAAGTTGGATAAGACATTTCGCGCACAGGAATTGTTCGCTGCCCGACAAGGCCTCGCCACAGACGACGCAATAGCGAGGGAAAAAGTAGTCTGCGATGTCGGCCAGCCAACTCATTCCATCGTGTCGGATTGTGGTATGCAAGTTAGGATGTCTGTCATCTCAAATCCCCTGCCCAAGGCAAAACGAATGAGTTTCCCATTGCGCTCGTATTCCGAGTGGGCTGTCACATTCCGCGACTTTGCGGCGAGCAGCCGACGCAGCGTGTCAATGTATGCGGTCGCGTCAATTTCGTCGAGTGCCTCCTCAATCACGGAGGGGTCGATTTGCTTGGCTCGAAGATGCTGTGCGATTTTCACCTTTCCCCAACTTCCGAAACGGAATTTGTCGCGTACGAAAGCCTTGGCAAACCGATGGTTGTCAATGTATCTTTCGTCGATGAGATGCCTCACGACTTCTTCCGCATCCGACGTTCCTACTTTCCAGTCGAGTAATTTCATCCGGATTTCAGCTTCGCAGTGTTCGCTTTTAGCGCAATATGCTTCGGCTTTGCTTCGTGCCTGTTCTTTTGTTATGTCGGTTCTCATTTCGATGCTTTTATCATGCGATCCTTACCAAACGAGTCCTGCCGGAGTTCGGTGTTGGAGTATCCATTCTCTTGAAAAAGCCTGCACACCTCGCGACCGAATTTTTCGTTGATTTCGCAAAAGATCAGTTTGGGTTGCAACTCGGCTATTTGCCGATAGAAGCGTAGAGGGGCATCGTCGGGGACAAACAATGCCAACTCTGGTTCGTATTGCAACACGTTCGACGACATGTTGTCGCGTTCCGACTCGCACACGTATGGAGGGTTGCTTACCACCACTGCATCGCACAACGTGTTTGCACGAAACACATCTTTTTGAATAAAATCGATTTCAACTCCATTGTGTCGCGCATTCTCCATTGCCACATCCAGTGCCTCCGATGAAACATCCCATGCTTCAATGTGGGCTTTTGGCAGGCTTTTTGCCAAACTGATGGCGATGCAGCCGCTTCCTGTTCCTACATCGACAATCTGGCAGGCTAAATCCTGCAAGTCGTGCACCATCCATTGCACGAGTTCTTGTGTTTCCGGGCGGGGAATAAGTACGTGGCGGTTCACAAAAAACTTCAACCCACAGAATCGTTCATATCCAATTACTTGCTGGATGGGCTCACGGCATAGCAGGCGTGCGAGCATTTGATTGCATAACGCCTGCTCACCTTCGCTCAACAAACGCTCGGTCGCTCCATACAATGCCGAGGTGGAAAACTGAAACACTTCGGTCAACAGCAGTCTTGTTATCGCCGATGCTTCTGCCCGAGGATATAGGATTGCCAGCTGCTGTAGTAAACGTGTGTATTCAGGGTTCATGCCTGTAGGTCATCGACAAAACCCTATTTTGCCGGTTGGTATGTGGTTGTCTCTATCAGGCGGTGCAATGTGTTCTCTATTTGCTCTTTGTTTACTGTCAGGTAGGCATGTTTGCCATCCTCGCAAGGAGTGAACGTGCTTCTGCCTTGTTCGTCGATGTTCACTTTTCCCCAAGGCGACAAACTGAAATATTGCTCGGAAGCATCGGTGGCATACAGCGAGGCAATGACATCCCAAGTCGGACGGTCGTATGGCATCTGACGATAATGTTTGTAACCCTCTGCCACAGGATTGGCTTTCGCCCAGTTGAAACCACTTTCAATGGTGGTGGCAGGATACTTGACGGCAGAACCAACTTCAGCGGGAGTAAACACCACGGGTACGGGACTGTTGTCGAATACAAATTTTGCATCGGGTACATTCTGCTCTACGTTGTACTCGGCGTGGTTCGGATCCTTGAAGTCGCACGCCATAATTGAAAAGAGTTTGACTTTCTGGCGAACCAGTTCCATTCCCGTCAGTGGGGAATACTCATCGGCCGGTGATTTCAGCAAACGGGCGATATTGGTTGAAAAGCCCACAGAAACAATCGTGGTCGATGCATCGGGCAAGGAAGCCAATGTCTTCCGATATAGACTTACGGCTTCTGGTATGTCCTCATTCTTCAATTCCGGGCATGTGAACACAGGAGTGCCGTCGGGGTTTTGCATGGCAAGCACTTTCCCGGCATAGTCGGGGTTCGCGTTGTCCGTCAGCGGAGTACCACTGACCTGGCCAATGGGAATTTCCGAATGGCCATAGAAACAATTTACCAGATGTACATATTGAGGAGCCGAGTAACGAGCCTTGTTACAACAAACGGCTCTAAGATTGATGGCTTCGGCATCGTGATAATGTAGGAGCAGTACCAACGCCAAGGCATCATCGACATCATTTCCCATGTCGGTTTCGAAAATTACGTTGGGGATGTTTGACGATTGTTGATTGGTACACGAACACACAAGTAACAACAAAAGAATTGCAAAAACAGACTTTTTCATACAACTATTTCTTGGTTATGAAGAGATAAAATCGGTACAAATATATAAAAAAAAACAATTATCGAGGGTAAAGGACGCTTTTATACCTAAATAAACATAAAAGTCACAATAAAATATCCCTTTGAAAGAAAAACTTCCTAAATTTGCGGCTTGAAATATTATGCGTATTAAAGAGTAGTATGAGAAATAGGTTACCAGGGATTGTTGTCGGCATTGCAATTCTTACGGCATTGGCGACATCGTGTATGAAGAATGATGTGGTTGTCAGCTATAGTCCCGATGCAAGCATACAGGAGATAGGATTCGATACGATCATCACCACCCATGTGCTGTCGTCAACAGTTACCACACGAGATACAATCTTTGGCACTGACTATCCTTTTGTGATAGACCAAAACAATGCGACCATTTACAATCTTGACTCCCTGCCCATGGGAACAAGTGTCAGTAGCGTAAGAATCAATGTCTATGCAGACACAGAGTATGTCACTTATGCGGAACGCCAGGACTCCCTTTGGTTGAACACAGATTACATTGACTTCACCACGCCCCTGAAACTTCGGGTCTATTCTTATGCAGGAGCTTTTGGGCGCACCTATACGGTGTCGATGAATGTGCATAAAGTACATCCCGATTCAATGACATGGAGTTGTGTGGAGGGCGGGATGCCGGAAACATTGCTCGGGTATGACTCACAGTATGTGGCCTATCAACTGAAGACGAATCCGTCCATTACCCGCGAAATAACCATTTCGCCCCTTTCGACGGGATATACAAGCGTCATGAGCAAGTTGAGCAACGAGTCGGAATGGACAACGCTGACAACCGACATGACCTTGGCGATGCCCGCCCTACACGATGTTTCCATCTTCCATTTCAACGATGCCTTGTATGCTTTTGGCGGGGCAGGTGTAATCAACACATCGCTGACCGGATTCGAGCACTTCTACGTTTCCAACGACAACGGCATCAGCTGGCAGGTGGCGAAGCACATGGCTTTTCCGCAGTCGTTGGTCGAGGCCTATGCTGGCAAGGACATGCGCATCACGGCGGCCAAGGATGACGATGACAACATTTGGATAGCGCTTGATGGGGTGGACAAAGTGTGGCGTGGCAAGCTCAACAAACTCAACTTTGCTAATCGATAGTCTTTTCACCTGTAGCGCAACATGGTCAACTTAGAGCAAATCGACAAGAATCGGATTCCGCGGCATGTGGCTATCATCATGGATGGCAACGGACGTTGGGCTCAGCAACGTGGACAAGAACGTAGCTTTGGACATCAGGCTGGTGCCGAAACAGTCAATACGATAAGTGAGACAGCCGCACGCTTAGGGGTCGAATTCCTCACTCTCTATGCTTTTTCCACCGAGAATTGGAACCGTCCTGAAAAAGAAGTCCAGGCACTCATGCAATTGTTCATCGAATCGCTTAAGGAAGAAGTCCTGATGAAAAACAATTTGCGTTTTCGCATTATTGGCGATCGGGAACGCCTTCCACTTGATGTTCGTGAGTGCATCGACCGCTGCGAGGCCGACACCGACAAAAACACAGGCATGACCCTTGTGTTGGCGTTGAGCTATTCATCCAGGTGGGAGCTTACGCACACCATGAAAGTTCTGGCCCAGCAGGTGCAGGATGGTACGATTCGTCCTTGCGACATCAGCGAAGAGAGTGTGGCCCAACAATTGAATACGGCTTTTATGCCCAATCCCGACTTGCTTATTCGTACAGGAGGCGAACTAAGATTGAGCAATTATTTATTATGGCAGTGTGCCTATACTGAATTGTATTTCTGCGACACGTATTGGCCTGACTTCAGTGCCAACGATTTCTATCAAGCGATTATTGACTATCAACATCGGGAACGACGCTATGGCAAGACAAGAGAACAAATTCAATAACCAACATACACCATTCATGAAGTTTCGTAAAACAAACATAATCCTGACATTGTTGTGTCTTAGCTTTTGCCTGCATCTGGGGGCGCAGGAGGTTGGCGATGAGGAAGTCATTGAGAATCCCGAAATCCTCTATTCTTCCACACCCAAGAAATACGAAATTGCAGGTATCAAGGTGGAAGGTGTCACTAATTACGAGGATTATGTGTTGATTGGACTGTCGGGACTTTCTGTAGGCCAGACCATCAAGATTCCAGGCAATGACATCACTACGGCGGTGAAACATTATTGGCGACATGGATTGTTCTCGGATGTGCGGATTTCGGCCGAAAAGATTGTGGGGGACAAAATCTATTTGAAAATATTCCTGACCCAGCGTCCACGTGTTTCCGACATCCATTTCAATGGCGTGAAGAAAAGCGATAGGGAAGACCTTCAGGCAAAGCTTGGCTTGGTGAAGGGTAGCCAGATTACTCCCAACATGATAGACCGAACCAAAATCATCATTAAGAAGCATTATGATGAGAAGGGATTCAAAAACGCACAGGTCGATATTGTGGAACGTCCGATAGCTGGGAAGAACGATTTGGTGGACATTGACATCAATGTTGATCGTAAGGACAAGGTAAAGGTGCACCAAATCACATTTATGGGAAACAGCGTACTGAAGGTCAAGAAGCTGAAGCGCGTCATGAAAAAGACCAATGAGAAAAACAAGTTGGTCAACATTTTCCGCGCCAAGAAATTCATCGAGGAGAAATATGAGGAGGACAAGCAGCTTATTATCGACAAATACAACGAGTTGGGTTATCGTGATGCCATCATCGTTGAGGATAGCATCAAACCATACGACGATCGCTCTGTCGATATCTTCATCCATTTGGAAGAAGGAGACAAGTACTACTTGCGCAACATCGACTGGGTGGGCAACACCATTTATAGTACAGACTGGTTGGCCGAGCAGCTGCGCATGAAGTCGGGCGACGTGTATAACCAGAAACTCATGAACGACCGACTCAGCAAGGATGAGGATGCCATTGGAAACTACTATTACAACCAGGGTTACGTGTTTTACCAACTCGACCCTGTCGAAGTCAATATAGTGGGCGATTCCATCGACTTGGAGATGCGTATTGTGGAAGGCCCGCAAGCCACCATCAATAAAGTACGGATTAGTGGAAACGACCGACTTTACGAGAACATTGTCCGCCGCGAACTTCGCACAAAACCAGGCGACTTATTTAATAAGGATGCCTTG
>JAUNNV010000003.1:1298-35015 GCA_030531335.1 Bacteroidales bacterium | reverse complement strand
AGGAAGAAAATCTGCAAAGCGAATTTTCATCTCGAAAATCTTTCATGAAATTTTTAATCGAACATTTCAAAACAGCTTCTTATGGAAACAGTCATAGAAATAAAGAATCAGCTTCGATTGTATATGAACGGACCAGCTTCGGCCAGTATGCGTCAAAAAGGGCTGGTGTATAAGTTGAATTTTGGCATCGAATTGCCTCGCTTGAAGGAGTTGGCCGCCGAATGTGTAGGCGGCAGGAGATTGGCCATGGATTTGTGGAAGGAAAACGTGAGAGAGTGTAAGATATTGGCAACCATGTTGATGCCAGTTGATGAATGTGATGAGGAACTTGTTGATGTCTGGATGGAGCAAATGCCGACAATGGAAATTGTGGAACAGGCGGTGATGAACCTTTTCCGTCGCCTGCCGTACGCCCGGGGCAAGGCTCTGCAATGGCTGGCGTCGGAAAGGCTTTTTTCGGTCTATGCGGGTACGCTGCTGACGATACACCTCTTGCGAAGCGGTGGCGTGTTTGATGAAACTGATAAGATTGAGATAAAAGACCAGGCTGAGGCCTTGGAACATACCAATAATGTGCAAGTGGCACGGACAGCACGAATAATTCTTGAGAATTTTTCCTTACATTCCAAGAATTATGTGTAATTTTGACCTCGATTTGTGAAATCTACAATGGAGGAACATGTAAACGAGGCAGCAAGGCAAGAATTGACAAGGTATCTGACGCAACATAACTTGCGTAAGACCCAAGAGAGATACGCCATGTTGGATGCCATCTTCGGCACGAAGGGGCATTTCACAGCCGAAGACTTTTATGAACACATGGAGAGGAACTTTATGTTCCATGTGAGCAGGGCCACGATTTACAATAATCTGGAGATTTTCATGAAAGCGAATTTGGTCAACAAGCTACAATTGGGACTGACGACAGTATATGAAAAAGTGGATGTGTCGCGGCCTCATATACACTTGGTTTGTACAACATGCGGCAAGACAGTGGAGGTAAGGGACAAGTCAATCCATGAATCGTTGATCGCCAAGAAAGTGAGGGGCTTTTCCATCTCGCATTATTCGGTGTGTCTGTATGGATTCTGCTCGGCATGTGCCAGATTGGAGAAAATCAATAAGAAAAAATAATAAAAAAACGAACATGAAAAAAGTAGATGTGCTTTTAGGCTTACAGTGGGGTGATGAGGGAAAGGGCAAGGTTGTTGATGTGTTGACACCCAACTACGACGTGGTGGCACGTTTTCAAGGTGGCCCGAACGCCGGACATACACTTGAGTTTGAAGGACAGAAATACGTGTTGCGGTCAATCCCTTCGGGTATATTCCAGGGTGACAAGGTGAACATCATAGGCAATGGGGTGGTGCTCGACCCTGCATTGTTCAAGGCCGAAGCCGTGGCATTGGAGCAGAGTGGGCATGATCTCAAGCAACGGCTGCACATCAGCAAGAAGGCTCATCTGATATTGCCGACCCACCGCATGCTCGATGCCGCCTACGAGGCAGCCAAGGGAAAGTCGAAGGTGGGCACCACGGGCAAGGGCATCGGTCCTACCTATACCGACAAGGTGGCTCGCACTGGTTTACGCGTGGGCGACTTATTTGATGATTTCGAAAACAAGTATAAGGCCGCGAAAGCCCGTCACGAGGCGATCCTGCGCTCGCTCGATTTTAGCTACGACATTGCCGAACTGGAAAAGCAGTGGCTCGAAGGTGTGGAATACTTGAAACAATTCCCCATTGTGGATTCGGAACATGAGGTGAACCTCATGCTGAACAGCGACAAAAGCGTGCTGTGCGAAGGTGCACAGGGCACGATGCTCGATGTCGATTTTGGCTCATATCCTTTTGTCACTTCCTCAAACACCATCTGTGCCGGTGCTTGTAGTGGGCTTGGTGTGGCTCCCAACAGAATAGGTGAGGTGTATGGCATCATGAAGGCCTACTGCACAAGGGTGGGAGCTGGTCCGTTCCCGACGGAACTGTTCGACGAGACTGGCGACAAGATTCGCAGCATAGGCCATGAGTATGGAGCGGTGACCGGTCGCGAACGCCGATGTGGATGGATCGATCTGGTGGCATTGCGTTATGCCATCATGCTGAATGGCGTGACGAAACTCATCATGATGAAGAGCGATGTGCTCGACGGCTTCGCCACCGTCAAGGCTTGCGTGGCTTATCGGGTGAATGGAGTGGAAACGGAGGATTTCCCCTTCAACTGTGAGGGTGTCGAGCCCATCTACGTGGAACTGCCGGGCTGGAATACGGACTTGTCGGGGATGACCTCGGAAAATGAGTTTCCCGAAGAGTTCAACCAATACATCTCATTCTTGGAAGAGGAACTGGCCACACCGATAAAAATTGTTTCAGTGGGCCCAGACCGAGAGCAAACCATTATTCGATACGCTGAAGAATAATCAAGTCTGAAGTGGTTTCCATTGACAAACTGAAAGTGGAGTTTGGCGTGACGCCTTTGTTTAGTGATGTCTCGTATGTCATCAACAAGCGCGATCGCATTGCCCTGGTGGGAAAGAATGGTGTCGGCAAATCGACCATGCTGAAAATATTGGCTGGCTTGCAGACCCCGACATCGGGTACAGTCTCTATTCCCAAGGAGGTGCACATCGGGTATTTGCCTCAAGTGATGCGACTGACCGATTGCAGGACTGTCAGGGAGGAGACTGAGCAGGCATTTGCCCTTGTTCGTGATGCAGAGGCCGACCCCTACCAGCAGATTGCCGAAATGTCGAAAACCCTGAAGGGACTGGGATTTACAAACGACGATTTGGATAGACCCACATCCGAGTTTAGCGGAGGATGGCGTATGCGCATTGAGCTGGCCAAACTGTTGTTGCAACACCCCGATGTGTTGCTGCTCGACGAGCCAACCAATCACCTCGACATCGATTCCATACAGTGGTTGGAAGGTTTTCTTGCCCGAAATGCCAAGGCCGTGGTGCTGGTAAGCCACGACCGTGCGTTCTTGAACAACGTGACGACCCGCACCATCGAGATTTCGTGCGGACACATCTATGATTATAAGGTGTCGTACGATGAGTTCGTGAAACTCCGTAAGGAACGTCGTGAGCAACAGCTTCGTGCCTACGAGAACCAACAAAAGCAAATCCAGGACACGGAGGAGTTCATCGAGCGGTTCCGTTACAAGGCCACCAAGGCCGTGCAGGTGCAGAGCCGGATAAAGCAGTTGGAGAAGATAATTCCCATAGAAATCGATGAGGTTGATAACTCCAAACTGAACCTTAGGTTTTCCTCGTCCATTCGTTCGGGCAACTATCCGGTTATCTGCGATGAGGTGGGCAAGTCGTATGGAGAGCATGTGGTGTTCAGCCATGTAAACCTGACCATTCACCGTGGTGAAAAAGTGGCTTTCGTGGGACGCAACGGAGAGGGAAAGAGTACGTTGGTGAAATGTATTATGAACGAAATCGTCCACGAGGGACACCTCACGATAGGACATAATGTCCAGATAGGCTATTTCGCCCAAAATCAGGCACAGTTGCTCGACGAGAACCTTACGGTGTTCGAGACCATCGACAATGTGGCGCGGGGCGACATGCGGTTGAAGGTGAGGGACATCCTGGGTGCTTTCCTGTTCGGTGGGGAGGCTTCCGACAAGAAGGTGCGTGTCCTCTCTGGCGGAGAGCGTAGCAGGCTGGCAATGATAAGATTGCTGCTTGAGCCTGTGAACTTCCTGATACTCGACGAACCGACAAACCACCTCGACATGCCTTCGAAGGATGTGCTGAAACAGGCTATCATGGACTTCGACGGCACGGTGGTGCTGGTGAGCCACGACCGCGACTTCCTCGATGGATTGGTCACCAAGGTCTATGAGTTTGCCAACGGTAGGGTGAGGGAGCATTTGGGCGGTATTTATGACTACTTGAGTCGCGCCGACACACTGAAACCTGCGACAATGGACGCTTCATCAAAAGTTGTGGCTGACAAAACGGTGGGAAACACCGATTACGCTGCACAAAAGGAGCTGCAAAAAATACGTCGGAGGCTCGAAAAGCAACTGTCCGATTGCGAGGAGAAAATATCCCAATTGGAAGCCGAACAAGCCGAACTGGAGGATCGGTTGGCCAATGGTGCTACCGATGCCACGTTGTACTCACGCTATGCCGATGTGAAGACGGAAACGGAAAAGGTGATGGCGGAATGGGAACGATTGGCCGGACAATTGGCCGGATAGCATGGTGGCGCGATGAGAAAATACAATCGACAAATGAGTAGGACATAATAGAACAATGAAATGAAAAAAGTAATCTTCGGAGTAGTGGCGTTGGGTATGGCGCTGACTGCTTGCCAAAACAAAACGGAAATGACTTCAGGTATTTATCTCGAGAACCTCGACCAAGCCGCTGTATGCGGTAACGACTTTTATCAATATGCTTGCGGTGGATGGATGAAAAACAATCCGCTGAGTGGCGAATATGCGCGTTTCGGCTCGTTCGACAAACTGGCCGAGAACAATCGCGAGCAGTTGAAGGACCTGATTGATGGCATCGTGGCTGCCGACAACGCACAAGGAAGCAACGCACAGAAAGTGGCCGACATCTACCACATGGTAACCGACACTGTTCGTCGCGACAAGGAAGGCATCGAACCACTTCGCCCGTTGTTGAAGCGTGTTGCCGACATTCAGGACAGAAAACAGTTCTTCGAGACCATGACCGAAATGAGCATTACCCATGTGAACGGCTACTTTGGTCTGGGCATCGGCTCGGATATGATGAACAGCTCCATGAACATCGTCTCGATTGGGCAGGGCGGCCTCTCGCTTGGCGACCGTGACTATTACCTCGACAACGACGAGGCGACGGTTAAAATCCGCGAGGCTTTCAAGAAGCATGTCGCCCGTATGTTCACTTTGGTGGGATATGACGAGGCCGCCGCACAGGCGAAAATGGAGTCGGTCATGGCCATTGAGACACGCATTGCCGTGCCGTCGTACAGCCGTGTCAAGTTGCGCGATGTCGAGGCAAACTATCATAAGATGTCGTACGACGAGTTGAAAAAGGAGTTTGCCGGCATAGACTGGGATTCGTTTTTCCACATCCTTGGACTTGATGGTGTAAAGGAAGTCGATATGGGGCAGCCTGAACCTATACACGAGGTGGAAAAGATTTTTGCCGATGTAAGCTTGGACGACCAGAAGGCATATCTGGAATGGCAACTCATCGACAATAGTGCCTCCAAGCTGAGTATGGAACTCGATGCTGCCAATTTCGACTTCTATGGCAGGGTGATGAGTGGAAAGACCGAGCAACAGCCCCTGTGGAAGCGTGCTACAAGTCTGGTCAGCGGCATCATGGGCGAGGCCATCGGACAACTGTATGTGGAAAAATATTTTCCCGAGGAAGCCAAGCTGCGTATGCAACAGTTGGTCAAGAACCTGCAAGTCGCATTGGGTGAACGTATCGATGCACAGACATGGATGAGCCAGGAAACCAAGGTGAAGGCTCACGAAAAGCTCGACGCATTCTATGTGAAGGTGGGTTATCCCGACAAGTGGAAGGACTATTCGCGACTGACCATCGACCCCGCCAAGAACTACATGGAGAACATGGAAGCTTGCGCCCGTTTTGGCTGGCAGGACGAAATCGACAGGAAGTTCAACAAACCAGTGGATAACACCGAGTGGTTCATGACACCACAGACGGTCAACGCATATTACAATCCGACGACCAATGAGATCTGTTTCCCAGCAGGTATTCTTCAGTATCCGTTCTTCGACATGAATGCCGACGATGCGTTCAACTATGGTGCTATCGGCGTGGTTATTGGCCACGAGATGACTCATGGATTCGACGACCAGGGCCGTCAGTTCTCGAAAGAGGGTAATTTTGAAAATTGGTGGACTGATGCCGATGCCGAACAGTTCAAGCAGCGTACGCAGGTGGCCATCGACTATTTCAATAAAATAGAGGTGTTGCCCGGGTTGTATGCCAATGGCGAGCTCACCCAGGGCGAGAACATTGCCGACCATGGAGGCTTGCAGATAAGCTATCAAGCATTCAAGAATGCCACAAAGGACGCTCCGCTTCCCGAGAAGGACGGTTTCACTCCTGAGCAGCGTTTCTTCCTGGCATACGCAGGTGTGTGGGCAGGCAACATACGCGAGGAAGAGATGCGCAATCGTACCAAGTCCGACCCCCACTCTTTGGGTAAGTGGCGTGTCAATGGCGCGCTTCCCCACATCGACGCTTGGTACGAGGCCTTCAACGTGACACCCGACAATGCCATGTATGTGGCTCCTGAAGACAGAATCAGTATATGGTAGTGAAGCATGCCCTGTGGGCTCCCGTCATACGAGTCGTAAAGCTGATAGCCCTTTATTTCGGCTATCAGCTTGCGCTGTTTGCAGTCCTTGCAGGTATTCATAAACTGCTTGTCGGGTGCAACCTGCTTGAGGAAAGCTCACAGCATGGCATGGTAGTATTATCGGTGTCGTTGTTGCTTTCCGAGGTTTTGGTCATTTGTCATCTGCTCCATTTCAAGTATGTGTCGCGCCAATCCATGGCGTGGTCGGCCATAAGGTCGGGTGTGCTGTGTGTGAGTGTCTTGATGGTGTTTGGCATAATGAATGTGTCGAACATTCTTTTGGAATTCCTTGACTTGCCCAACCTGATGCAGGACCAGTTCGTGGAAGTGAGTCGGAATGTATTTGGCTTTGTGGCCATAGCCATTCTCGGTCCTATAGCCGAGGAGCTTACGTTCAGGGTAGGCATGGAAGGGTATTTCTTGCGACATGGCTTCTCGCCGAGAAAAGCAATCCTGGTGTCGGCTGCGATTTTTGGAGTCGTACATGTCAATCCCATACAGGTGGCCTACGCATTTTGTCTTGGCGTGGTTTTCGGATGGTTGTATTATCGGACGCGAAGTGCATTGCCGACAATCATCGGCCATATACTCAACAACTGTATGGCCGCGTTGATTATGGTGTTCGGCAGCGATGAAATGTTGGATAAAACGACCGTCGAACTGTTTGGATTGGGTCATACGATACTGATTCTGGTAGCCGCAACGGTTCTGGTTGTGTTGACGTATGGGGCACTGAACAAGAAATTACTTCCTAAAGGGTCTGTTCGCTTGCTGGACGATGATTCAGTGGAGTCCGATGACAGTGGGGAGCATGTTGGTTGAAAAAAGAAATGTGAAACGAATCGAATATCACAACGATGGAATCTTTTTTGTATCGTGTGTGGTGAATTAGTTTATGAAAGTATTGAAATTTGGAGGGACATCAGTAGGTTCCGCAGAGTGTATTATCAGGGTCAAGGGCATTGTCGAGGCTATTGACGGTGAGGTTGTTGTAGTTGTGTCGGCATTGGGAGGCATCACCGACCAACTGATACAGGTGGCTCATACGGCCAAGGCCGGACAGAAATCCTATCAGGAAGAATATGAAGCCATTCGAAGGCGGCATGTGGACGTGTTGCGTCAGGTCGTAACCGACAGCAACAAGTTGGAGGTAGTGGAGCAGCAGGTCGGTGTGTTGCTGATGGAGTTGAAGAACATCCTGCAAGGACTGTACCTAATCAAGGATTTGTCGCCTAAGACCGAAGCGGCGATTGTCAGCTATGGCGAGCGCATTTCATCGGTGATTCTTGCCGCTGTCATCGAAAAGGCCTCTTTGCTCGATTCTCTCCAATTCATCAAGACCGAGAAAAAGCACGAGCGCAACATTGTCGATCGCGACCTTACGGACGCATTGGTGAAAGCGGCATTCCGTAGTGCACCGAAACTCACCGTCGTACCTGGCTTCATTTCCACCGACAAGGATACCGGCGAGATAACCAATCTGGGCAGGGGTGGTTCCGATTATACGGCCTCCCTCATTGCCGCCGCCTTAGATGCCGAATGTCTGGAAATCTGGACGGATGTCGATGGCTTCATGACAGCCGACCCGCATGTCATATCCACAGCCTACACCATCAACGAGTTGAGCTATGTGGAAGCTATGGAGCTCTGCAATTTTGGTGCGAAGGTGGTTTATCCTCCTACCATCTACCCTGTCTGCCACAAGAACATTCCCATCCGAATTAAGAACACTTTCAATCCAGACGCACAGGGCACCATCATCAAGGCGGAATGCTGCTCCTCCCAAAAGGCCATCAAGGGCATTTCGTCTATCAACGACACCGCCCTTATCACCGTCACAGGTTTGGGCATGGTGGGCGTGATTGGTGTCAATCACCGCATTTTCAAGGCTCTGGCCCAGCGGGGTGTCAGTGTGTTCCTCGTGTCGCAGGCATCGTCGGAGAACAGCACTTCGATAGGTGTGCGCAACGAGGAGGCCGACATGGCTTGTGAGGTACTCAACAGCGAGTTTGCCAAGGAAATGGAAATGGGCGAGATTAGTCCCGTCGTTGCCGAAAAGAATCTTGCCACCATTGCGATAGTCGGTGAAAACATGCGTCACACGCCAGGAGTCGCAGGAAAACTGTTCGGCACACTGGGACGCAATGGCATCAGTGTCATCGCTTGCGCCCAGGGTGCGTCCGAAACCAATATTTCGTTTGTGGTGGAGGAAAAGTCGTTGCGCAAGTCGCTGAATGTCATCCACGATTCCTTCTTCTTGTCAGAGTATCAGGAACTTAATCTATTCATTTGCGGCATCGGTACGGTGGGAAGCAATCTCATCAGCCAAATTGCCATCCAGCAGGAACGGCTCATGGACGAGCGTGGCCTGAAACTCAATGTGGTGGGTATATCCAACAGCAAGACCGCACTGTTCGTCCGTGAGGGGATAGACTTGAGCCGCTACAGAGAGGAACTACAGGAAAGAGGTCGGAAATCCGATGTGGAAACTCTTCGCAATGAGATTATCGGGATGAACATCTTCAACTCTGTCTTTGTTGATTGTACGGCCAGCAAGGATGTCGCGGCACTTTACAAGGACTTTCTGGGACACAACATTTCCGTGGTGGCCGCCAATAAGATAGCTGCCTCGTCGCCTTACTCCAACTACAACATGCTCAAGCAGATTGCTCGTCATAAAGGAGTGAAGTATCTGTTCGAGACCAATGTCGGTGCAGGGCTGCCCATCATCAACACCATCAACGACCTCATCAACAGCGGTGACCACATCCTGAAGATAGAGGCGGTGCTGAGCGGAACCTTGAACTATATCTTCAATCGCATCAGTGCCGACATTCCTTTCAGCAAGACCATACGGATGGCCAAGGAAGAGGGCTACTCGGAGCCCGACCCACGAATCGACCTCAGCGGTACGGATGTAATCCGAAAGCTTGTGATTCTGGCGCGTGAGGCCGGTTATTGCCTTGAACAAGCCGATGTAGAAAAACACCTGTTTGTGCCTGATGAGTTCTTCGAGGGTTCTCTCGACGATTTTTGGACGAACATTTCGCGGCTCGATGCCGATTTCGAGAATCGTCGGCAGCAGTTGGAGGCTGAGCATAAACGCTGGCGATTTGTGGCAACGCTCGAAAACGGAAAGGGCAGTGTGGCGTTGCGCGAGGTAGGCAGCACCCATCCTTTCTACGGATTGGAAGGCAGCAACAACATCATCCTGCTCACCACGGAGCGTTATCGCGAATACCCGATGATGATCCAAGGCTATGGAGCGGGCGCGAGTGTCACGGCCGCAGGTGTGTTTGCCGACATCATGGGGATTGCCAACATCTGAGGCAGAACTTCCGTCGCTCATTTTAGTAGAACACCTTATTTTACAAAATTACAGCGCGACATTTCGCTTATCAAGCGAAAATGTTTGTATATTTGCACACGAATAACGCTGTGCAGACACATGCGATGTCGAAAGGCTCATGATGTGCGAGGCAGACAGGCAAACACATATTTTTCTTGACTCTGATGGATAAATTTAGAACCATACTGAACACGTTGTTCATCATCATGGCTGTGGCGGCTGTGGTGGTGTATTTCACGAGCGACTTTTCTACGTTTCTCATCGTGGGGTTGACGGCTATCGGTATCAAGTTGATGGAGTTTTTCATAAGATACATGTTCTGAATGAAACGACTTGGAATCATCCTGCTGATTGTGGGGCTGTGGTGCTGCACAGGCGTGTTTGCCCAGCTCAACAATGGGGCGAACGGCCAATATAGCTACTCCGCGACAGGCTATGACGCAGGAAATCGAGATAGGCAAGGCAACCCACGCGACACCACCGCCGTGAACGACGCCAACACCGTGCCCATCGGTCTGAAGGCCTGGCGGATAGACTCGCGTTTTGGCAACATCACCGACGTGCCGGTGGATTCGCTACTCACCGGCTTCCAAAACTCCAATGACAACGGAGGAACAACACTGCAATTCAATCATTTGGGTAACTTAGGCGCACCACGGCAAAACCGCATCTTCTTCAACCGTGAAGAGGAGTCGCAATCGTACTTCGCCGACCCATACGATTTCAGCGTGGTGAAGGCCAACACCATGTCGTTTACCAACACCCTGTCTCCCTACACCGACATCAGATACTACAAGAGCTTCAGCAGCAAATATTCCGAGGAACACTTCAAGTCGTACTTCGCCGTAAACGTGAACAAGAAGCTGGGCTTCGGCTTCCACGCCAACTATCTCTACGGCAGGGGCATGTACACAGCGCAATCTACAGCCTTCTTCAATGGAGGCGTGTGGGCCACGTATCGAGGCGACAAATACGATCTGCACGCCCTGCTGAACATGGACAACCTGAAAATGACGGAAAACGGCGGTATCACCGACGACCGCTACATTACGGATCCTGTGGATATGGCCGAAGGAAAGAAGCAATACGATGCCATTGACATACCCGTGAACTTCAGCAAGATGTGGAACCACAACACCAACATCCACTTCTTCCTGACACACCGAATCAACTTAGGATTCTACAAGGAAATGGCAACTACCACCGACGACACTCCGGCAACGGCCGAACCAGCTGCCGCCGACTCCACAAGCGTAACCGCCCCACAGAAAGCCGAACCGTCCCCACCTGCCGCCAGCAAAAACACCGAAACGATGGCCGAAACACCCGAAAACGCCCAACCCGACAGCACGGCAACGCCACAGCGCGAATTTGTGGCGGTGACCAGCATCATACATACCGTGCAGCTCGACCTCGACAAGCGACGTTTCATCTCCTACGACAACAACAATACGGCCAAATATTATGCCAACCAGTTCTTCACCGACTCGACCGACATCATGAAGCACAACGCGGTGAAGAACACTTTCGCGCTACAACTTCGCGAAGGTTTCAACAAATGGGCCAAGGCCGGACTGACAGCTTTCATAACCCATGAGTGGCGACAGTTCACACTGCCCGACAGTGTGCCAGGAAGCAACCTGCGCGCCACCAAGGATTACAAGGAAAACAACCTGAGCATCGGAGGCGAATTGCGCAAGGCACAAGGAAAGGCTCTACACTACACCCTTTTGGGTGAATACCACCTGACGGGAGCCGATGCCGGACAATACCAACTGACAGCCTGCGGCGACCTGAACATGAACATCCTGAAAGATTCCGTAAGCTTAGGAGTGAACGCATACGTCAAGAACCTGAACCCCATTTTCTATTTCCGGCATTTCCACTCCAAGCACTATTGGTGGGACAGCGAGGAAATGGAGAAAACCCTGCGGACACGCATAGAAGGACACTTGACCTCGAAGAAGCTGGGGACAGCCTTGAGAGTGGGGGTGGAGAACATCAAGAACCTCACTTACTTGGAGAACGTGAGCGAGCCAGTAACGAAAGACGGAAAGACCACAGCCTGGAAGAACAACGCTACCGTAAGCCAATGTGGGGATAACATACAGGTGGCAAACGCCATGTTGCGGCAACAATTCCGACTGGGAATCCTGCACCTCGACGCCGAGGTGACTTACCAAAAGACAAGCAACGCAAGTGTGTTGCCGTTGCCCGAATGGAACTGCTACGGCAACCTCTACATCAAGACAACCTTGGCCAAGAAAGTGCTGAAGCTGGAAATGGGAGCTGAGGTAGCCTACTTCTCGAAATACAACGCTCCCGACTACTCGCCCGTGATAGGACAATACTATCTGCAAAACCCGGAGAACACCGTAGAGATTGGGGGCTACCCACTCGTCAATCCGTACATCAATCTACACCTGAAACGCACACGCATATTCCTGAAGATGTATAATGCGTACCAGCCGAAGGACAACCTCCGCTACTTCTGGGCTCCACACTACCCACTGAACCCCACACAACTCCGTTTGGGCATTACATGGACTTTTTACGACTAAGTCATGAAGCATTTCAAACACATACACTGGGGGTTCATAGGTTGTGGCGAGGCAACGGAGAAGAAAAGCGGTCCAGCATTCGCCATGATTGACGGTTCAGACATCGTGGGCGTGATGGATCGCGACAAGGAGAGGGCCGTTTCGTATGCTTCGCGTCACCACATTCCGCGCTGGTACACCGACCCCATGCAACTCATCGGCGACGAAGATGTGAACGCCATCTACATTGCCACCCCACCCTCCTCGCACGCCACCTACGCCATCATGGCCATGAAAGCAGGAAAACCCGCATACGTGGAGAAACCCCTTGCGGCAAGCTACGAGGACTGTGTGCGCATCAACAAGATTTCGGAGACCACAGACGTGCCATGCTTTGCCGCCTACTATCGTCGCTATCTGCCTTACTTCCAGAAGGTGAAGCAACTGGTGGACAGCAGGGTTATCGGCAACATCATCAATGTGCAGTTGCGTTTCGCCCAACCGCCACGTGCCTTAGATTACAACCTGACGAAGGACATGCCCTGGCGTCTGCAAGCCAACATCTCGGGTGGGGGGTACTTCTACGATTTGGCTCCCCATCAACTCGACTTGCTGCAATACTATTTCGGCGTGATAACCGAAGCCGAAGGGTGTAAAAGCAACCGAGGAGGACTTTACAGCGTCGAGGACTCGGTAAGTGCATGCTTCCGTTTTGCCAATGGCATACCGGGGTCGGCTTCGTGGTGCTTCGTGGCCCACGAATCGGCCAAAGAAGACCGGATAGAAATCATTGGTGACCGAGGCATGATATGTTTCTCCATCTACACCTACGAACCGATAGCACTTCACAACGAACAGGGACGCAAGGAGATACACATAGAGAATCCTCCCTACGTACAGCTGCCCCTCATCACGAAAGTGGTGGAGCACCTGCAAGGAAAAGCTATTTGCACTTGCGACAGCATCAGCGCGACACCGACCAACTGGGTCATGGATAGAATACTTCACAAACTGTAACGACATGAGGAAACCGTTTCTTCTTTTCCTCATCGCACTGTATGCTTGTGCCTCCCAAGCACAGGTCTTTAGCGACAGCACCCTGAATGTCATTGAAATAGGAAAGGAAATGGGTAAGATTGTGGTGAATGAGGTGAAGAAATTCAATTCCATCGATACGCTCTACATAGAGCCCCAACACTTCAACCTTACTTTCATGTTGGAACACAGCAGTTGGTTCGAGCGTTATCACATCAGGAACCGACAATTAGACAATGGAAACAGCCACGTATTCTCGCCCAACATCAACAACAAGATAGGTGTGTATTTCGGCTGGCGTTGGGTGTTTGCCGGCATTTCATTCGACATTCGTAACATTTTGGGCAAGAAATCCGAATCCTCACGAAAAGAACTGGAATTCAGTATTTACAGTTCAAAATTCGGAGTCGATTTGTACTATCGGAAGTCGGGGGACGAAATCACCCCCCAAGCACCCGATATGGTGATTTTTCAAGGAAACGACTGGAGGGAGTCGTACGACGGCATCCACAGCAACATACATGGGCTCAATGCCTATTGGATATTCAATCACAAGCACTTTTCCTATCCAGCAGCATTCAGTCAATCGACTTGCCAACGGCGGAGTGCTGGCTCGTTCATGGCAGGATTCGCCTATTCACGCAATCGGATAGGCTTCAAATCGACCATACTCAACACGAATTCGACAGAACATCGCGAATTCATTCATGACATAAAATACCATGACTATAATCTTTCGTTTGGCTATGGCTACAACTGGGTGTTCCATAAGAATTGGCTTGCCAACGTCTCGCTCATGCCCGCCGTCGGCCTAAAGAAATCGCGGACTGACCAAGGAACAGGTTTCAAGAACTGGATCAATGACATCAACTTCGACCTGATAGGTCGGGCCGGCTTGGTTTACAACGATACGAAATACTTCTTTGGCATGAGTTTTGTGTCGCACTCCTACGACTATCGGAAGTCGGATTTTGCCGTCACCAATAGTTTTGGAGTGTTCAGGGTGTATGCCGGCTTCAACTTCTGGAGGAAAGCCAAACAAGACAACAAGTCAAGAAAAATAACAATCCGTGAATCCCACTAAAGACAACGAACCATGAAAGGAAAAACGAACCCCTATCCTAACACGAGTGTAATCGCAATAGTGTTCATCGCCGTGGCCATGCTGTGTTCATGCAAGCAAACGACAACGAGTACGACAACATTCCCCGACAACAGGACCAACCAGGAAATCCTGTTCGACGACGGCAATTTCGCCATGTTCATCCACTTCGGCCTCTATTCGAAAATGGAAGGCGAATGGCAAGGAAAACGTTACTATGGGAATGCGGAATGGATAAAGCATCAGGCAGGAATACCCGCCGACGAGTACATGAAGGAGGCGGCGACATTCAATCCCGACGAGTTCGATGCGGAAGCCATTGTGAAGCTTGCCAAGGATGCCGGCATGAGATACATTGTCATCACGAGCAAGCACCACGAAGGTTTTGCGATGTTCGACTCCGATTACTGCGACTTCAACATTTGCGACGCCACGCCGCTGAAACGCGACTTGATGAAAGAACTTGCCGATGCATGTCACCGAAACGGATTGGGCATTGGGTTCTACTATTCCCAATGGCAGGATTGGACTGCACCGGGAGGAGCCGGAGGCCCATCGACCGATGCGGAAGGGCGCACGGTGACGTTTGAGGAATACTTCCGCAACAAATGTATTCCGCAGGTAAACGAGCTTACCACCAAGTATGGAGAGATTCAACTCATCTGGTTCGACACTCCTGGAGAATTGTCGAAGGCCGCTTCGGAGGAATTGGTGGCACTGGTCCGCAAAAACCAACCCAACGCACTGGTGTCGAGCCGCGTGGGAAACGGAGTAGGCGACTACGACACACTGAACGACATGCAGGTGCCCTTGACCAATCACAAAGGCCGATGGGAAGGTATCGACGTGATGCAAGTGGGATGGGGTTTCTCCAAGTTCGACAACGAATGGAAATCGCCCGACTATATCGTCCGCACGTTGGTGTCGGTGGTGGCAAGAGGTGGAAACTTCTTGTTCAATATCGGCCCAGACTCCAAGGGCAGGATTCCAGGACAGGCAGCCGCCTCGTTGCGAACTGTAGGAAAGTGGGTGAAAAAATACCCTCAAGTGGTCTATGGTGCCGAGGCCTCGCCCTGGGAACACGCTCTGCCTTGGGGCGATGTGGTGGTGAACCACGACAAACTTTATCTGGTGGTGTTCAGCTGGCCTCAAGATGGGGAGTTATGGCTGCCCGGATTGCAAAACAACGTGAAGAAAGCCAGGATAGTTGGTGGAGCAACACTCACGACCAGGAAAGAGGGAACATGGACCTGCATCGAGACACCTTACGAATGTCCCGACCGACTGGCATCGGTGATAGAGTTGTCCATCGACGATGAGATAAGTGTTGACAACACCCCCGCCGTGAATCCAAATGGAAGCAGTACGCTGTTGCCTATAGAATTCGCCACGGTCGAAAAGTGTGAGGTGAGCCACAGCCAATGGATGGAAAAGTTTGGCGAATGGAAATTCAAGGTGAATGTCGGCGGCATCACGGCCGAATCGAAAATACACTGGACTGCCGACTTTAAGGAGCCTGGCTATTACGACATAGAGGTGGAATGTAAAGGCGATGGCTCTGCCGACTGGATGATGACCACCGATGAGGGTAATACGATAGTGGATAGGCACAACCTTCACGAACGATACGAATGGCAAAGGTTAGGGTGGCTGAAAATCGACAAGGCTGGACAGCACAAACTTTCCCTGAGTGTCACAGATGCTGATTGGCAACAGGTAAACGTTGGTTCAATCAGAGTCGAACCTGTCGGAATCCAGACTGATTGGAATTGAAGGAAGCCGAACACACATTGAATCGTGCGGCATAACGATTGTGAATCTAAGCCTCCATTGTGGGCACTCTTGGCGGCTATTACAGGATAGCATTTTCCTATGATTGATAACGATGGATGCCTCTCCATCGTAAAGGTTTCCTGCACATATAAATGGTGTAGTCCCTATACAAAATCCGTTTCGCGCAGGGTGAAACTTGATGTTCCGCTCTCGAAAACTATAATCGCCGCTGCCGATTGTACAACCGCCGCCGCCGATTATACTATATGTGCAAGCAGCAGAAAGTTTATATGCTCTTGCACACAACTTTGAGCATCCCCATGAATATGTTTCCTTCGTTCAAGTTGGTATGTTTGCCGGATTGTATGCTTTGTCTGTCGGCAGACACGACTTCACGACAATCCATGATGTAATAAAAAAGGTGGGGATTTCCCCACCTTTTTGTAGCCGTAGAAGCATGTGCATGTTATTCGATGCCCAGTTCCTTGGCGATTGCCTCATACTTGGAATCGCCGAGCACCCAATAAATATTGGCAAGGAACTGCCAAAGCTTTGTTTCGGTCGGTGCCAACTCCTTGGCCTTTTCATAGTATGGCATGGCCTTGCGATAGAGTTCCTTCACTTCGGCTTCCTTGGGAGCATACTTGGGGTCATCTACAGCAAGTGCGGAAATCTCGGTTGCGATGTCTTGTGCAGGGAATAGATAGCAATCGCCAATTTTCGAGTAAGCCTGTGGAAGCATTGTGTCGTTGAGGTCGATAATATTTTGCAATGTGGCGACGGCATTCGTATAGTCCTTGCTTTCAAGTTGAAGCACACCCTTTACGAAGTAGTAATAGGCGGATTGCTTGATCTTGAGCATTTCGTCGATCATGGCAATACCCTCGGTGGTTTTGTTGTGTGTGAGATAGTAGTCGGCGAGGTTGCCTACGAAATAATCCTGCTGTGGAAATCTCTTTACGCCTTCGCTAAGAATCTCCACCCATTTCACGGAGTCGGGAAGGGTCTTGTAGTATTCCGACATGTACATCAGAGGACGCCATCCCTCGTTGGGATCGAGTTTTCCGATTTCGCCATATTTCAGCATCGACTCCTTGTCCTCAGCGAAATTGGCAGCCATTGCAGCGTATGCGGCACTCAGGGTGACCATGGTGTCGGCCTTTACGGATGCGTCTTTCTCGAACATCGGTGCATTGGCCAAATCGACGTATGCGCCAAAATACTTGAGCGCATCGGCATATTTCTGCTCGTTGATGGCATCCACACCTCCATTGATAAGATTACCGCGACGAGGCTTGATGAGTTCGGCATTCTTCTCGCGGAATTTCATTTTCTTATACTTGGGGTTGCTTTTCATCATTGCCACTTCCTTTTCGTCGCACATTGTGTAGTATTCAATCATTTTGAGCAAGCTTGCATACATCTTCGGCATGTTGGCCTTGTCGTTGGGATTGATGGATTGCAGGTAGATTTTCTGGCTTTCGCCTTCATAAATTGAGAACTGGAAGTCACCAGCCAATTTCCATGTGGCGGGATCGTCCTTCGTTTCAGCGTTGGTAAGGGCTGCTTCTATTTTCTGAGCAGCTTGTTCAGGTTTACCTTTTAATGACTTTGCCTCCTTCACGACACTTTCTTGTGCAAATGTTACGGTGGCACCCATTAACAAAACCATGGATAGGATTACTTTTTTCATAAATGTTTTGGTTAAAAAGTTAATATGATGTTATTACATGCTGTTTATTCTATTCCTGTCGGTTGGTTGGTCTCGTCAATAGCCGTCGAGTCTGTTGCCTCTGTTGCCTCGATAAGTTCTTCCTCTGTCTCATTGACTACCTTGCATACGGATGCAATGCTGTCGTTGCGCTTGGCGAGATTGATGAGGCGCACTCCTTGGGTGGCCCTGCCCAATACGTTGATTCCAGACACATTCAGGCGGATGGTGATGCCCGACTTGTTGATAATCATGAGGTCGTGTTCGTTTGTGACACTCTTGATGGCCACCAGATTCCCGGTTTTCTCTGTAATGTTGAGTGTCTTTACTCCCTTTCCACCACGATTGGTGAGCCGGTAGTCACTGACGGCCGAACGCTTGCCGTATCCTTGTTCGGATACGACCAATACTGTCTCGTTTTTTTGATTATGGATGCAAATCATGCCGACCACCTCGTCGTTGTCCTTGTCGAGGGCTATGCCGCGCACGCCGGTGGCTGTGCGTCCCATCGACCTTACTGCGCTCTCGTGGAAATGGAGGGCTTGTCCGTTGCGGTTGGCAATGATGATTTCGTTTTCGCCATCGGTGAGGCATACGTCGATGACCTTATCATCATCGAGGATGTTGATGGCGTTGATGCCATTGACCCGTGGACGAGAATACTGTTCGAGCGATGTCTTCTTGATGATGCCGTGCTTGGTGCAGAAGAGTATGTTGTGGCTGTTGATGTACTCGGCATCGGTCAGCGTATTGACACGCAGATAGGCCGTGACGGCATCGTCGGTCTCAATATTGAGCAAGTTTTGGATGGCTCGTCCCTTGCTGGTCTTGGTGCCTTCGGGTATTTCATATACTTTCAGCCAGTAGCACTTGCCATTCTGCGTGAAGAACATCATGGTGTTGTGCATGGTTGCAGGATAGATATGCTCGATGAAATCCTCGTCGCGAGTAGCTCCACCTTTCACTCCGACTCCGCCACGACCTTGTGCACGGAATTCGCTGAGGGGGGTACGTTTGATGTATCCCAAGTGGCTGATGGTGATGACCATCGGGTCGTTGGCGTAGAAGTCTTCTGGGTTGAACTCCTCGGAAGCCAATATGATTTGTGTGCGACGCTTGTCGCCATATTTCTGTTTCACCTCAATGAGCTCGTCTTTCATGACCTTCTTGCAAAGCTCGTCGTTGGAGAGAATTTCCTCGAAGTAGGCTATTTGTCTCATCAGGTCGTCGTACTCGGCGTGGAGCTTATCCTGCATCAGTCCGGTGAGTTGTGACAAACGCATATCGACAATGGCTTTTGCCTGTACCTCGTCGAGTTCGAAGCGATCCATGAGTTTTTGAATGGCTTCGGTGGGATTCTTTGCCGACTTGATAATCTGAACCACCTCGTCGATGTTGTCGCTGGCTATGATGAGGCCTTCGAGGATGTGGGCACGCTCTTGCGCTTTCCTCAATTCGTACTTGGTGCGACGAATCACTACCTCGTGGCGATGTTCTACAAAACAGCGAATCAAGTCCTTCAATCCCAAGCATTTCGGCCGGCCGTGAACCAAACAGATGTTGTTGACCGAGAAGGAACTCTGCAAGGCTGTCATTTTGAACAGCTTGTTGAGCACCACGTTGGCGTTGGCATCGCGTTTCACGTCGATGACGATGCGCATACCCTCGCGGTCGGACTCGTCGTTGATATAACTGATTCCATCGATTTTCTTTTCGTTGACAAGTGATGCGATATACTCTATCAGTTCCTTCTTGTTGACGTTGTAAGGTATTTCGTTGACAATGATCTTGTCGTGGGTGGGGTATGTCTCGATTTCGGTCTTGGCACGTACGACAATGCGTCCCCGCCCCGTCTCGTAGGCATTTTTCACTCCACTCAAGCCATATATGTAACCACCTGTGGGGAAATCGGGTGCCTTCACGTGACGCATCAACCCATCTGTCGTGATGTCAGGATTATCGATATATGCCACACATCCATCAATGACTTCATTCAAGTTGTGGGTAGGCATGTTGGTGGCCATACCTACGGCAATGCCGTTGGAACCATTCACTAACAAGTTGGGGATTCGGGTGGAAAGCACGGTTGGCTCAAGGTCGCGGTCGTCGTAGTTGGGCTGAAAATCCACGGTTTCCTTATAGATGTCTTGCATCATGTCCTCACCGATTTTTTCCAAACGAGCTTCTGTATAACGCATTGCGGCAGGACTGTCACCATCAATGGAACCGAAATTACCTTGACCATCTACCAAAGGATACCTCATGGCCCAATCTTGGGCGAGGCGTGCCAGCGCTCCATATATGGAAGAATCGCCATGCGGATGGTATTTTCCCATCACATCGCCTACCGTACGGGCTGATTTCCTATATGCTTTATCAGAGGTGTTGTTTTGTTCCATCATGCTGTAGAGGATACGTCGATGCACAGGTTTGAGTCCATCCCTCACATCGGGCAAGGCACGACTTACAATGACCGACATGGAATAGTCAATGTAAGATGTTTTCATTTCCTCTTCGATGTTGACTTTTAAAATTCTGTCTTCTTGCATTTACAATAAATTTAGTTCATAAAATCATTCAAAGATACGGCTTTCCCCCGACATGTGAAAGCATTTTGGCGAAAAATTATCCAAGGATTCCTTTTTTTGTTTTTTTGGCATTAAATTTGCTCAATCGAAAAGAAAAGAAAAATGACAAAGTGTAACAACAAATATATGTTTCATGAGAATCATTCGTTACGAATGGGGTTAGGCGTTTATGAGGATGACGAGGAGGATGACGACTTGCAGCCTTCACAAAGAGGAATGGGCGACAAAGGCAAATCCACTCCCTCGGGCAAGGCCGACACAACTCAAAAAGGTACTGGCGACACCAACAACCTGAATCGTTATTGCACCGATCTGACAAAAGCAGCCTCGGAAGGCAAACTCGACCCGATGATTGGCAGGGATGCGGAGATTGAACGACTGGTGCAGACCTTGTCGCGAAGGAAGAAGAACAATCCGGTGTTGGTGGGCGACCCTGGTGTGGGAAAGACCGCCATAGTGGAGGGGTTGGCACAACGTATTGTGCAAAGTAGGGTGCCTCACGTGTTGCTCCATAGGCGCATCTTGTCGCTTGATTTGCCATCGATGGTGGCTGGCACCATGTATCGGGGACAGTTCGAGGAACGCATCGTAGGACTCATCAAGGAGCTGAAGAGCAATCCTGACATCATCTTGTTCATCGATGAAATACATACGCTTGTGGGTACAGGGTCGGCCTCTGGTTCGGGCGACGCATCGAACATCCTGAAACCAGCATTGGCTCGCGGTGAGGTTCGTTGTATTGGAACCACGACGATCGACGAGTACAGGAAGTATTTCGAGAAGGATGGCGCACTTGAACGACGTTTCCAAAAGATACTGGTGGAACCCACCAATGCCGACGATACGCTTGACATATTGCGACAAATCAAGAAACATTACGAAGACTTCCACAATGTGACATATACCGACAAGGCTCTTGCCGCGTGTGTCAAATTGTCAGAACGATACATCACCGACAGGTTCCTGCCCGACAAGGCCATTGATGCGCTGGATGAGGCGGGGTCGCGTACACATATTATCAACATTGCCTTGCCGCAATCAATCACCGACCAGGAGAAGAAGGTGGCAGAGCTGACAGAACTGCAAGGCAATGCTGCCAAACAACAAAACTACGAGTTGGCCACTGTGTTTCGCGATGAGCGGGAAACAGCCAACGCTTTGCTGGACAAGATGAGGCGGGACTGGGAAAAATCGCTGCTGGAAAACCGAAAGATCGTAACCGAGGACGATATAGCAAAGGTCATCGCCATGATGTCGGGTGTGCCTGTACAACGCATAGCCGAGGCGGAAAACCTGCGGTTGTTGTCGCTTGAGGACAGTCTCTCGCAATGTGTCATCGGACAGGACAAGGCCATCAAGACCATTTCGAAAGCCATTCAGCGCGGACGTATTGGCTTGAAGGATCCTAACCGGCCCATTGGTGTGTTCATGTTTCTTGGTCCCACGGGAGTGGGCAAGACCTATTTGGCCAAAGAACTGGCGCGACTGTTGTTCGGATCGGCCGATGCCTTGATTAGGATTGACATGAGCGAATATACGGAGAAATTTGCCGTGTCGCGCCTTGTCGGTGCGCCTCCAGGATATGTGGGTTACGACGAAGGTGGACAACTGACGGAACAGGTGCGTAGGAAACCCTACTCCATCGTATTGCTCGATGAAATAGAAAAAGCCGACCCACAGGCCTTGAACATTTTGTTGCAAGTGATGGATGAGGGACATTTGACAGACTCGACGGGCAGAAAGGTGGATTTCAAGAACACCATCATCATCCTTACTTCCAACGTCGGTTCGCGCAGGTTGAAGGATTTTTCGAACGGCATCGGATTTGCCATGCAGAACTCTGGGAGTCAAGCGCAGGAATATTCGCGAAGCATCATAACCAAGGCACTCAACAAGACTTTCCCACCGGAATTTCTGAACCGATTGGACGAAATCATCAGTTTCAATCCACTCGAAAAGGATGATATACTGAAAATAGTGGACATCGAAATCGGGAAACTGCAAAATCGGGTTGCCGACTTGGGTTACCTCATGGAGGTCGATAAGGATTTGCGGCAGTTCATCGCAGAGAAGGGTTTCGACCCGGTGTATGGTGCAAGACCACTGAAGCGTGCCATACAGACTTATGTGGAGGACAAACTTTCTGAAATGATTCTGAAAAACAATTGCCAGCCTGGAACCTCCGTAACCATCAAATTAGACGATATGGAAAATAATAACGAATAACATAAACTTAATTTCTTGAATCATGCAAAAAGGAAACATTGGGGTTACAACAGAAAACATTTTCCCCGTAATCAAAAAGTTTTTGTATAGCGATCACGAAATCTTTCTACGTGAGCTCGTCTCAAATGCCATTGATGCTACCCAAAAGCTGAAGACATACGCCTCGAAAGGCGATTATAAAGGAGAGTTGGGCGACCTCACCATTCGTGTGAAACTTGACAAGGATGCCGGAACCATCACCATCAGCGACCGGGGTATCGGTCTGACGGCTGAGGAAATAGACAAGTACATCAATCAAATAGCCTTTTCGGGAGCCAATGACTTCCTTGAGAAATACAAGGATGACGCACAGGCCATCATCGGCCATTTCGGTTTGGGTTTCTATTCGTCGTTTATGGTGGCCAAGCAGGTGGAAATCGTTTCCCTTTCGTATCAGGATGGTGCAAAAGCCGTGAAATGGACATGCGATGGTAGTCCTGAATTCACTATCGAAGATGCACAGAAAGACGACCGTGGTACTGACATCATCCTGCATGTCGATGAGGATTGCAAGGAATATCTGGAACAAAACGAGATAGAGAAACTACTGAAGAAATATTGCCGTTTTCTGCCTATACCCATTGCCTTTGGAAAGAAAAAGAAATGGGAAAAAGACAAATACATCGACACGGACGAGGACAACATCATCAACGACGTGGAACCTCTTTGGACTAAGAAACCACAGGACCTTACCGACGAGGACTATAAGAAATTCTATCGCGAGCTCTATCCGATGTCGGACGAACCTCTTTTCTGGATTCACCTCAATGTCGATTATCCCTTCAACTTGACGGGCATCTTGTATTTCCCGAAAATCAAGAATACGCTCGACCTACAGAAGAACAAGATTCAGCTGTTTTGCAATCAAGTCTATGTGACAGACAGCGTGGAAGGTATCGTTCCCGAATTCCTCACGTTGTTGCATGGAGTAATCGATTCGCCTGACATTCCTCTCAATGTAAGTCGTAGTTACTTGCAGAGCGATTCCAACGTAAAGAAAATCTCAACATATATCACCAAGAAAGTAAGCGATCGCCTGCAAAGCATTTTTAAGTCGAACCGCAAGGAATTTGAGGAAAAATGGGATAACCTGAAAATCTTCATCAACTATGGCATGTTGACTCAGGATGATTTCTATGACAAGGCAAAGGCCTACGCCTTGTTGAAGGACACCGACAACAAATACTACACTTTCGAGGAGTATCGGACGCTTATCAAGGACAATCAGACCAACAAGGATGGCAATGTGGTTTATCTCTATGCCAACAATGTCGATGTGGAATATACCTATATTGAAGCTGCCAAGAACAAAGGCTACAGCGTGTTGCTTATGGATGTACAGCTTGATGTGGCGGTTATTGGATTGTTGGAACGCAAGTTTGAGAAAAGTCACTTCACTCGTGTTGACAGCGATGTGGTTGACCGTCTTATTGTAAAGGATGACACAACGAACAAACTGCCCGAGGATGAGGAAAAGAAAGTAAAGGACTTGTTCACAGATAAATTCCCAAAACTCGACAAAATTGAGTTCACGATCGAGGCACAGGCGTTAGGTGAGCAGGGAACTCCGTTGCAAATCACGCAGAGTGAGTATATGCGACGCATGAAGGACATGGCACGCATTCAAGCAGGCATGGCATTTTATGGCGAAATGCCCGATACTTATACTGTCGTGGTCAATGCAGACCATCCGCTCATCAAGCAGGCTCTCGAAGCGGGTGCCGACAACAAGATAGTGCCCCAACTCATCGACTTGGCTTTGCTCCAAAACGGTATGCTTAAAGGTGAATCGCTCAGTAATTTCATCAAGCGAAGCATTGAAATGATTTGAGACGGGTGGACATAAACCACTTCTTCTGAATGATAGAGCTGATTGACAATCATCTACGATGAATCATCAATTAGCTCTTTTCTTTTTTGTGAAGGGGTGAGTCCTATGATTCGGTAATCCGTGCTAACCTTGTCTATTCGTTGTTTTCATCCGCTTTCTGACTGGTGGATGACATTTTCTTTTGTATGAATGCGATTTTTAGGTTTGCTTCCTTTTGTTCGTCTTTTGCCTTAGTGATGACGGATAAGATGTGCGACAACTCATCGATTTTCACGATGGCTTTGATGTCGGTAGGGGTGAGGTTGGTCGCAAAGGTCGTTTCGCCAAGATACTTGAGCTTAAGTTTCTTGTCGGAATTGGCCACTACGAAGTCTATGACCCCTCCGTCGTTGCCCCGCTTGAAGTCGGCTTTTTCAATCTTGCCCTTGATGTCGGTGGTTTCGTAGCTGTCGGTCGAAGGGGGTGTTTCGGCGAAAACCTCATCGAAGCTTACCCTGACGGCGGTGTGGTGGATGTTGCGTGGGCCACAATAGATGGAGGTGAGCGACATGACACCAGTCTCATCGACCTGTGCGCGAAGGAACGAACGACCTAAGTTGCGTTCGATGGTCTGTGTAGGCCATAGGTAATTGCCGATTTCTTGATAGGCGGTGTCTTTTTCGAGTACGTATTGGCTGCGGATAGAGTCGAGTTGGGCGTATTTCACTTGCAGCAGACTGTCGAGGTAAACGAGATTGCGCTGTTGTTCTTCCAGTTCCACTTGTTGCATGAGCTTGATGCCATTCCGACGGGTTTCGAAGGCTTTCGGATAGAGCACTTTGATGCTGTCGATGAGTTGTTTCGCGGTGTTGAAACTATCCATCTGGAAGGCCTCATTGGCTTGTTGGAGAAGTTGCTGCGCGTTTCGTTCAGTACTGTTGCAACTCATCATGCAGAGTGGCAACAAACAATAAATGATGTACTTCATGATTCTATTTGACTATTTACCATCTACTATTTTTATTCATAATTCATGATTGACTTGTGAGTCCTAACTCGGTGGCTTTCTGCATCATGAGTGCGAAGGCGGCATCGTGGTCGTTGGGGATGGTTCCTTCGAGAATGGCATCCTTGATGTAGGCTTTCAGTATGCCTATTTCCGCGCACGGTGGAAGGTTGAACACGCGCATGATTTCATCGCCTGTCACTGGTGGTTGGAAATTCCGTATGCGGTCGCGTTCCTCCAAGTCGATGAGTTTTTGTCGCACAAGTTTGAAATTGTCGAGGAATCGTTGTTTTTTTGTCTCGTTTTTCGAGGTAATGTCGGCTTCGCAGAGTGTCATGAGGTCGTCAATGTCATCGCCCGCCTCGAACAGCAAGCGTCGCACAGCCGAGTCGGTGACCTCGTCTTCGGCAATGACGATGGGGCGCATGTGCAAATCGACAAGTTTTTGCACGTATTTCATCTTTTCGTTCATCGGCAACTTCATCTTTCGGAATATGTCGGGAATCATGCGTGCACCTATGAAATTGTGGTTGTGGAAAGTCCATCCGAGCCGTTGATCCCAGCGTTTTGTCCGTGGCTTGCCGATGTCGTGAAGCAGTGCCGCCCAGCGTAGCCAAAGGTTGTCGGTGTGTAGGGCTATGTTATCAACGACTTCGAGGGTATGGTAGAAGTTTTCCTTGTGGCTTCGTCCGTGGCTGTTGTCGGAGCCTTGCAAGGCTACCATTTCCGGGAAGATGAGTTGGAGCAGTCCGCTGCGGTCGAGGTCGATGAAACCTTTTGATGGGATAGGGGATAGGAGTATCTTGTTGAGTTCTTCGGCAATGCGTTCCTTCGAGATGATGTTGATGCGCTCGATGTTGCGCGAGAGCGACTCGAAGGTGTCGTCGTCGATGTAGAAGTTGAGCTGGGTGGCAAAACGTATGCAACGCATCATGCGCAGTGGGTCGTCGCTGAAGGTGATGTCGGGGTCGAGTGGGGTGCGGATGATTTTGTCGTCGAGGTCGGAGAGCCCATCGAAGGGGTCGATGAGTTCGCCGAAACGTGCACGGTTCATACACACGGCCATGGCATTGATGGTGAAGTCGCGTCGGTTCTGGTCATCCTCCAAGGTGCCGTCTTCGACGATGGGCTTGCGGCTGTCGTGTTGGTACGATTCTCGTCGGGCACCCACAAACTCCACTCCCATGTCGTGGAATTTCACTTGTGCCGTGCCGAAGTTGCGAAACACCGATACATGCGCTCCTTTGCCCAACGTTCGTCCGAAGGCTTCGGCCATCGCTATGCCGCTTCCTATCACAACAACATCAATGTCGGTGGAGTCGCGTCGCAGGAACAGATCGCGCACGTAGCCTCCCACCACATAGCATTCCACACCCAGTGCGTCAGCCGTTTCGGATATTTGTTGGAATATTCGGCCAGTGAAATGTTGTTGCAAGTTCATTTCAGAAACGCATTTTTTAGAACAGGAAACGAAACACATCGTTAAGGTTTGCCCACGCCATCAGTATGATCAGAAGTGCGAAACCCACGGTGAGGCAACGCTCCATCACTTTCTCGCTCGGTTTCCATCCAGTAGCTATTTCGATGAGCAGGAACAACACGTAGCCTCCGTCGAGTACGGGTATGGGCAGTATGTTCATGAAGGCAAGGATGATGGATAAGAATGCAGTCATCATCCAGAAGCGATACCAGTTCCATTGTGCGGGGAAGATGCTCCCGATGGTGCCGAATCCACCGAGGCTTTCGGCTCCTTGTTTGGTGAACACGTATTTCAAGTCGCCCACGTAGCCTTTCAGTGTGTTCATGCCCAGCGCGATTCCTGCCGGGAATGACGAAAGGAAATCGTAGTTGAGGTTTGTGACTTTATATATTGGCATTTGTGCGGTGAATCCTGCGTGGAAGAGAGTGTCTGTCTCAATGGTCAAGGTGTCGCTCACGCCAGTGCGTTCGTACACCAATGAGAACGTGGCGGTACGTTTGCCTGCCTCTTCTGCTTGTTTGCGCAGTCGGGCAAGGTGCTGGATGAATTCGTTGTGCGAATGGATGGGGCAGTTGTCAATGGCTGTGAGCTTGTCGCCTTTCATGATGCCAGCCTTGGCAAAGGGCATTCCGGGAATGACAGAGTCGATGATGTTGGGAATGAGCATATCGACAAAGGCTGGCTGCTCCTTGGTCACGTCAATGAGGTTGAGCTCGGGAATGAACACTTCGGTTTCGTTTCCTTGACGCAATACTTTCACAATGTGTGCATCGGCAATGGCACGAATCATGTCCACGTCGGCGCGTTCAAGGGGCTTCCCATCGGCCGAGAGCAGGATGTCGCCATCGTGGAATCCAATTTGCTGGGCGTGTTCGTTGAACTTCATGCCTTCGGTCATGTCTTGCAGCGATACGTAGCTGTCGCCCCATGCAAGCAACACCATGGAGTAGATGAAAAGTGCCAACAGGAAATTCATGAGCACGCCGCCAATCATGATCATTAGGCGGGGAAACGCCTTTTTGGAACGGAACTCCCAAGGTTGTTTTTCCGATGCAAGGTCCTTGGTGCTTTGTGTCTCATCAATCATGCCCACAATGCGGCAGTATCCGCCAAAGGGCACCCATCCGATGCCAAATTCCGTGTTGGCTGGATTGCGCCGCCAGTCGCCTTCCGGAAGCTGTTCGCGTTCGTTGTCGGTCATGGATCGGTAGAGCGTGTGTCCTTTTTCGTCGGTAAGTTTCTCGCCGCTTTCGTCGGTCAGGGGTACGACCGCCTCAGGGGTGTTGGGGGCAAAAAAGCGGAAGCGGATTTTGCCATCCACTTTTTTCAAGCGGAACAACACAAAGTGCGGATTGAAGAACATATAGAACTTATCGACTCGGACTTTCGACCATTTTGCAAAGAAGAAATGTCCGAACTCGTGGATGACCACCAACAGCGACAAACTCAACATGAGTTGGATTGCCTTGATAAGAAATGTTTCCATTTTATGTGTTTTTAGTCTTTTTGTTTTGTTGTCTAAACGATGTCTTTGTTTTTTCAGAGCAGGCTCCGTGCCGTGCGGCGTGCCTCACTGTCGGTAGCCACATAGTCGTCGTAGGTGGGCGATGAGATGAATGTCACTCGCTGCATGGTTTGTTCTATCAGTTTGCTCATTCCGAGAAACGACACTTGATCATGGAGGAAAGCTTCGACAGCCACCTCGTTGGCCGCATTGACGATGCAAGGCATGTTCCCCCCCTGGTTCAACGCTTCGTAGGCGATGGCAAGGTTGCGGAAACGCTGTGTGTCGGGTTGCTCGAAGGTGAGCGAGGTGATGCGACTGAAGTCGAGACGCTCGAACGACGACGACTCACGCTTGGGATACGAAAAAGCATATTGAATGGGCAACCGCATGTCTGGCACTCCGAGCTGGGCTTTCACTGCTCCATCGGCAAACTGCACCATGGAGTGGATGACCGATTGTGGATGTACCAGCACTTCAATTTGCTCTGGCGAGACGCGGAACAACCATTTGGCCTCCATCACTTCGAAGCCCTTGTTCATCATCGAAGCCGAGTCGATGGTTATTTTCGCCCCCATCGACCAGTTAGGGTGGCGCAAGGCTTGTTCCTTGGTCACATGCTGCATTTCGTAGCCTGACAGCGTACGAAACGGTCCGCCAGATGCCGTGAGCAGTATTTTCTCGGTGGGGTTGCCTGGCTCAAGACACTGGAAGATGGCGGAGTGTTCGGAATCGACGGGCAAGATGGTTACGTTGTATTCATCGGCCAGTGCGTTGATGAGTTCGCCAGCCACCACCATGGTTTCCTTATTGGCCAGGGCAATGGTCTTTCGGGCACGGATGGCGTGCATGGTGGGACGTAATCCCGCATAGCCCACCATGGATGCCAACACGATGTCAATGGGTTGGGCCTCCACTATCTGACAAAGGGCCTCGGTGCCTGCATACACCTTGATGGGCAGGTCGGCAAGCAATTCTTTCAGTTGAGTGTATTTGCTTTCGTTGGCGATGACAACTGCAGTGGGCATGAACTTCCGGGCCTGTTCCGCCAATTTCTCTACTTGATTGTTGGCTGTCAGTGCGTATGCCTCGTAGAGGTCTGGATGCTCGTCTATAACTTGTAATGCCTGTGAACCTATGGAGCCGGTCGAACCTAATATGGCAATTTGTTTCTTCATTTTTTTCCCAGGTGGTTAGATGAGTCCTTCGGGTGCTTCAACGGTTATGGTTCTCGTTTTCTTGTCGAGTTGTACGATGAATTCCTCATGGGCTGGCAACAGTATCTCGCGATGTCGCTCGTCCTCGATTACAAACAACACATTGGCTGTGGAGTCATCGACGGCCACAATGGTGCCGAGAGGGCCGTGATGTGTGTCGATGACTTGAAATCCCTCGAAAAACTGCCACGACACGATGTCGTCGTCAACTTCGTCGATGTATTTCATGGGGAAATACACATCTATATTGGTGAATTGCCGGGCTTCTTCGGCAGTATTGATGCGTTCCAGTTTCATGAGGGCAGTGGTGTCGCTACGAAACCTATATTCCTCAATGAAGAACGGAACCAGAATGCCGTCCATCATGCACACGACGTAATCGCAGTCGGTGCGGTCGAAGATGTCGTTGGTGAATGAGAACATCAATTCACCTCTCACGCCATGTGGTTTGTTGAACATTCCTATTTTGACGACTTCTTCCGGCTTGATCATATTCGGGTGATTTTGGCACCGAGAGCATTCAGTCGTGCGTCGATGTTTTGGTATCCACGGTCTATTTGGTCAATGTTATGGATGTGGCTTGTCCCTTCGGCGTCGAGGGCGGCAATGAGCAAGGCAATGCCGGCACGGATGTCGGGCGAGGTCATGTTGCGCCCACGCAATTTGAATTGCCTGTCGTGCCCGATGACAACGGCGCGATGGGGGTCGCACAGGATGATTTGTGCTCCCATGTCGATGAGTTTATCTACAAAGAAAAGTCGGCTTTCAAACATCTTTTGATGAATCAGCACACTGCCTTTGGCTTGTGTGGCCACAACCAGCATTACGCTGAGCAAGTCGGGGGTGAGCCCAGGCCAGGGAGCATCGGCTATGGTCATGATGGAACCGTCGATGAATTGTTCTATCTGATAGTGCTTCTGTTCGGGAATGAAAATGTCGTCGCCGCTGTGTTCCAAGATGATGCCCAAGCGTGCGAAGCTGTCGGGAATGATGCCCAGGTTGTCGGGCGACACATTCTTGATGGTGACGCCATTGCCGGCGATGGCAGCCATGCCTATGAAACTTCCCACCTCAATCATGTCGGGCAGGATGGTGTGGTGGCAGCCGTGCAGTTCCTCCACACCTTCGATGGTGAGCAGGTTCGACGCGATGCCCGAAATCTTGGCTCCCATGGCATAGAGCATTTTGCAGAGCTGTTGCAAATAAGGTTCGCAGGCCGCGTTGTAGATGGTGGTGGTGCCTTTGGCCAGCACAGATGCCATCACAATGTTGGCTGTGCCGGTCACCGAAGCCTCGTCGAGGAGCATGTATGTGCCTTTCAGTTTATCGCACTTCACTCGGTAACATTCGCGGTTGCTGTCGTACTCGAACGATGCTCCCAACTTTTGTATGCCCACGAAGTGGGTGTCCATGCGGCGGCGGCCTATCTTGTCGCCTCCGGGTTTGGCTATGACAGCCTGGCCATAACGTGCCAGCAGCGGGCCTGCCATCATCACAGAACCTCTCAGCGTGGCGCAACGTTGCAGAAACCGTTGGCTGTCAAGATATGTCAAGTCAACATTGTCGGCCTTGAAAGTGTAGCTGCCAACACCTGTTTTTGCCACCTTGACTCCCAATTCGCAAAGTAGCTGTATGAGGTTGTTGACATCCGAAATGTCGGGCAGATTGTGTATGGTTACTTCTTCGGGTGTCAACAATGTCGCACACAATATCTGCAAGGCTTCGTTTTTTGCGCCTTGTGGACGGATGTCGCCTTGGAGTCTGTGCCCACCTTCAATTACAAATGTAGCCATGCGTAATTTTAGTTTCTTTTCTTGTTTTTCTTTTTTTGTACTGTGTTTTTCCGACCAGATTCTTGCGATGAAGGCTTGTGCTGGCAAAGTTTCACTTCATTGCTGTTGAGCTTTACCTCGCCTTTCGTGAAGTTGGCCAGGTCGCCCAGTATCTTGGCATCTTCCACACCTTCTTTGTTCCATTCCACGAAGTCGCGTTTCATTTGGTTGGCAATTTCTAACAACAGTTCGTCCTTTTCAGGCCCTTCTGAGTAGGTCTGTGCTTTTTCTATGAGTTGCTGCAGCAGCTTGCCATAGTGGCGGTATTTGATGTCTTCAGTGGGGTATGGAATACGCTTGGGAGTGGTCTCAAGGGCTTCTTTTTTGATGACCTCGAACGGACAGTCCACATCGAGTTTGAAGTCTGACATGATGATGAGATGATCCCACAATTTCCGATCACCGTCAGGAACTTCGCGCAGTTGGGGGCTCATTCCCTTCATCACTTTGATGATGGTCTCCGCGCAAAGCTGGCGTTCAGTTTTGTCGGCAATACTTACAGCGTGATCCACCATGTGCTGGATGCTTCTGCCGTATTCGGGTAGCGAAAGCTTTTTTTGTTGTGTGTTGTATTCCATAATAACGATATTTCGACAATTTAAGAATTATGATAACTCGGTTCGTGGGCGTAGCAAAGGATTCTTGGGCTTTGACGCTACGAATTCCTTCAGATAGTACGGCTCAAAATATGCCACATCCACAAAGTCGTTGTAGGCCATGGCCTTTTCGGCCAATGGAAACATCCATGAGGCCAGAGGTTGCAGCCCGGTAAGGAAGTGTGCGTTCGGATGGGTGATTTTCTCTTCGCACTTGCCGGCACCGTTGCCAAAGAAATAGATAGGGTGTTGTTCAAGATATTCCTCATACGAATGTTCGTCGATGATTTCGGCCGAGATTTCGCGCTTGGTGCGTAGGCTTCGGTCGTAGATGGCGGCATACACTTCCATGCGTCGTGCGTCAATCATGGGGCAGAGCAATGCGTCGTCGGGTAGATTTTCGCGAAGCAACACCGGCACACATAACACTTGCAAGGTGGGGATGGCTATCAGCGGCACTTGTTTGCCGTAGCAGATGCCCTTGGCCATGCTCACTCCGATGCGCAGGCCGGTGTAGGAGCCTGGACCGCTACTCACGGCCACGGCGTCCAGCCGTATGTCGCGTTGTTCGGCATACGCAAGGGCCTCATCTACAAACACGCCAAGCGACACCGAGTGGGAGGGTCCATGCAAGTCTTCTTTCTTGAAGACCACTTCGCCCGAGTCGCTCAGTGCCACCGAGCAGGCTTCGGTGGATGTTTCGATGTTCAGGATATATGACATTTCTGAATGTTCTTGTTTCAATATTTTGCGCAAATATACGGTTTTTCTTGTGTATTTTTCCATAAAAAGTTTACTTTTGCGAAAAAATAGGAGAACTTAAAATTCATAATTCTTAATTCATGATACAATCAATGACCGGATATGGAAAATTCTCAGCCATGTTCGGAGAAAAAAAAATCATTGCGGAAATAAAGTCCCTCAACAGTAAGACCCTTGATTTATCTACTCGTGTCGTTCCCTTGTACAAGGAAAAGGAAATGGAAATCCGAAGTCTGATAGCCGCCCAGTTGGAACGCGGTAAGGTGGAGTTCTCGTTGTGGTTCGAGCGCGATGCGGCTGTCGAATCCACACCCATCAACGCCGAACTAATAAGTAGCTACTACCAGCAGCTGCAGCGGATAGAGAAATCGTGTGGCATACCTGTGTCGCCCATCACTCTGATGCCGGCCTTGCTTCGGATGCCCGATGTTTTGAACAAAACCGAGGTGGCCGAGCTCACCGACGAGGAATGGAGTGTGGCGCAAAACGTTGTGCAGGAGGCCATTTTGAGGCTGATTGAGTTTCGGATGCAGGAGGGAGCGGCTCTCGAACGGAAATTCCGTGAGAAAATCGACAACATCGAGCGTTTGCTCCATGCCATCGAACCCTACGAGAAAGAGCGTGTCGCCAAAATCCGCGAACGCATCACCAGTGCGCTTGAAAAAGAAGTCGGCATCGAATACGACAAGAATCGTCTGGAACAGGAACTCATCTACTACATCGAGAAACTCGACATCAACGAAGAGAAACAGCGTCTGGCCAATCATCTGGATTATTTCCGCGAGACACTTGCCAAC
>JAUNNV010000003.1:0-1288 GCA_030531335.1 Bacteroidales bacterium | reverse complement strand
TCATCGCACAGGAGATGGGACGCGAAATCAATACCACTGGCAGCAAGTCCAACCAAGCCGAAATGCAAAACCTCGTGGTGCAGATGAAGGATGAACTGGAGCAAATCAAGGAACAAGTGCTTAATGTAATGTGAATGGCATCATGAACAAGTTGATAGTCTTTTCCGCTCCTTCGGGCACGGGCAAATCCACCATCATCAACTACCTGCTTTCGCAGAATCTTCACCTATGCTTCTCGGTCTCGGCCACCAGCCGTTCCCCCAGGGGCGACGAGCGCAACGGTGTGGATTATTTTTTCCTTACAGCCGATGAATTCCGCCATCGCATCGACAACGGCGATTTCCTTGAATACATGGAGGTTTATGAAAACCATTTCTATGGCACCTTGAAGGACACCGTCGAGGAACTCTTGGCCATGGGAAACAACGTGTTGTTCGATGTTGATGTGGTGGGTGCTGGAAACATCAAGAAGCATTATGGCGACCGTGCTCTTACCGTCTTTGTGAAGCCGCCAAGTATCAATGAGTTGCGTCGGCGTTTGGAGAGCAGGGGCACCGATAGCCCCGAGGTCATCGAGAAGCGTTTGGCGCGTGCGGAATACGAATTGTCGTTTGCTGACGATTTCGATGTCGTTGTGGTCAACGACAACTTGCGGCAGGCACAACTCGACACCCTCAATATCGTCCGTAAATTCTTGGCCGAATAAGAAGCTGTTTTGCATGATGAAAGCTAAAATCCGTCAGGTTGGCATTTATGGAGGGTCGTTCAATCCTATCCACTTGGGACATGTAGCCTTGGCCGACTACATTTGTAGTTGGGCTGGTTTGGATGAACTTTGGTTCATGGTGACACCGCAAAACCCTTTGAAAACACAATCCGACCTTTGGGACGACCGTTTGCGGTTGCGTCTGGCACAGATAGCCACGAAGGCTTATCCCCACTTCCACGTATCCGATTTCGAGTTTCATCTTCCGCGTCCTTCTTACACAGTCACCACCTTGGAAGCGTTGCGCAAAGCCTATCCCGACTGTCGGTTTACGCTCGTCATCGGAGCCGACAATTGGCAACGGTTTCCCCAATGGCGGAACCCTGATGAGATTTTATCGCACCATCGGGTGTTGATCTATCCACGTCCGCATTGTCATGTCATTGCCGAAAGTCTGCCACAAGGTGTCTCTATGGTCGATGCCCCGCTTTTCGACATCAGCTCCACACAAATTCGACAGGCCTTGGCTGAAGGTACCAACCTTCCGCATTGTGCGACAGATATATCAAGAATGCTGCATCC
>JAUNNV010000215.1 GCA_030531335.1 Bacteroidales bacterium | reverse complement strand
ATAATTCTCAATTAACAAAGATAGACTTACCCAATATGATGGTATATACAAAACTTATAACGGATCCGAGTATGACCAACGAGCCGATGACCCGATTGAGTACCCAGATGCCTCGTACCTTGAAATTCTTCCGTACCTTGTTTACCGCGTAGGTCAGGCCGAACCACCATAGCTCGGCTCCCAACAGTATGGCTGCATATCCTTCAAGCTGGAAGCCGATGGGACTGCCAGGCATGACAAACGAGAATCGGGCGAACAGACCGATGAACAGGAATATGATGAGTGGATTGCTTAACGTGATGAAAAAGGCTGAGACGAAATAACTCAACATGCTGCCCTTTTTCACTGTCACGGGGCGCACTGATTGGACGGGATTGCTGCGAAACGTGTAAATGCCGAATGCCAACAGCATGATGCTGCCGATGATTTGCAGAAGAGTTTGGTTCTTTGCCAGGAAATCGTCCATGAAACTCATACCATACCCTGTGAGCAAGGCATACGTGATGTCGCTCAACGATGCGGCCAGACCTGTGACAAAACCCACCCAGCGACCTTTGTTGAGCGTACGTTGCAGACATAGCACTCCTACCGGCCCCATGGGAGCAGACACAACGATGCCAATGATGACACCCTTGATAAGTAGTTCCAATACGGTAACCTGTTCTATCCAGTTCATGCAACGTTGTTTATCCGTAAACGCGGCGCGAAATTACAAAAAAAACATCAATTCACACCTTCAAGAACACTTTTTTCTTGTGTAGACAATACAGGAACGTCCAGCAAACAGCCACATAGCCTACGGCAAGGACTACTTTCCCGAATTCCGGACTGCACAGCTCGGCCAACCCACCGAAAAAGAACTTGTTGATGCCTCCGAAGTTGACAATGCGCTGTGCCATATAGATGGTTATGGAATTCATGCCTACTACTTCGAAGAAGAACGTCCACTTTTTCCATCCTTTCACGTCAATAATCCAATAGAACAAGGCAAAGCAGAACATGGAATAGGCTCCTACTACCAGGACGAACGTGCTGCTCCAAAGCATTTTGTTGATGGGGAAATCCAGACTCCACACCAAACCGACAACCAGCATGACTACGGATGCCACTATCATGTAGAGAGTTTTTCGATTGCCTGAGCACTTGTCAGCAGGTTTACGTACCAATTCGCCTGCGAACATTCCCAATAAGGCGGTCACGATGGCGGGCAGCAGACTGAGCAGTCCTTCGGGGTCGAAACGTCCATCGCAATAAATCAGGCGGCCGGGAAGAAGGAGTCGGTCGATGTATCCCACCATGTTGCCTTCTATCGACAACGAATCTGTACCAGCCGGCATGTCTGGCGCAGCCACAAAACGCAGGAGTAAATAGTAGCCTACGAGTACGATCACCGAGAAAACGGTACGTGTGCGCCATCCGAAATGCAAGAACAACAGGGCGGCGAACATCCAAGCCAAACCAATGCGTGCAAGCACACTTGCACAACGCAGGGTGGAAAAGTCGAGGTTCAGCAATCCGTTATATACTAATCCCAACAGCACCAGCATCAGCCCACGGACAATGATTTTCCTGACAATCTGTCCGTGTGTGCGTCCGTTTTCCTGCTGTTTGGCCAAGGAGAAGGGGAAGGATACACCTGCCATGAACAGGAACAGGGGGAAAATGGTGTCGTGATGGGCCAAACCATTCCAAGCCACATGGTTCATTTGTTGTGCCAACCAACATTCATCACCGCCAGGAACAAGTTCACACACCGCCACAATGAGCGAAGCCAATCCCATGATAAAAAGCATGTCGAACCCTCTGAGGGTGTCGAGCGAACGTAATCGTTTGTTTGTTTCCATTTGATTATTCACTTTTACTGTTTACTATTTAT
>JAUNNV010000214.1 GCA_030531335.1 Bacteroidales bacterium | reverse complement strand
CAGTCTCGATGAGTTCGGCAATCTCAACCATTAGATCCTCTTTGGCACCACGTGTGGTGATGGCGGGAGTACCAAGACGGATACCGCTGGTCTGGAAAGCACTGCGGGTATCGAAGGGAACCATGTTCTTGTTGGCGGTGATGTCTGCTGCAACGAGTGCTTTTTCTGCAACCTTACCAGTCAGGTCGGGATACTTCGAACGCAAGTCGACAAGCATGGAGTGGTTGTCGGTACCTCCGCTGACAATCTCGAAGCCACGTCCAATGAGTTCCTGAGCCAGACGGGCGGCATTCTTCTTCACCTGTGTCTGGTACTCCTTGAACTCGGGTTGCAGAGCCTCACCGAAGGCAACTGCCTTGGCGGCAATGACATGCTCGAGCGGTCCTCCTTGAATGCCGGGGAAGACAGCGCTGTTGAGCAAGGCGCTCATCATCTTCACCTCGCCCTTCGGGGTAGTCTTACCCAGGGATTCTCGAAGTCTTTGCCCATGAGGATGATACCGCCACGCGGTCCGCGCAGCGTCTTGTGAGTGGTAGAAGTGACGATGTGAGCATACTTCAGCGGGTTGTCGAGCAGTCCGGCAGCGATGAGTCCGGCAGGGTGAGCCATGTCGATCATAAGAATGGCACCTACCTCATCGGCAATCTTGCGCATACGGGCATAATCCCATTCGCGGCTGTAGGCTGAGCCACCACCGATGATCATCTTTGGACGTTCGCGCAAGGCAACTTCTTCCATCTGATCGTAATCGACACGGCCCGTTTCCTTGTTGAGGTTATACTCACAAGGAGTATAGATGATGCCACTGGTATTAACGGGCGAACCGTGTGAGAGGTGTCCACCGTGGCTGAGGTTCAAACCCATGAACTTATCTCCAGGATTGAGGCATGCAAGGAATACTGCTGCGTTGGCTTGGGCGCCACTATGTGGCTGTACGTTGGCATACTCAGCGCCGAACAGCTTGCAGATGCGTTCAATCGCGAGCGTCTCGCTCTTATCAACCACCTCGCAGCCACCATAGTAGCGTTTGCCGCTATAGCCCTCGGCGTATTTGTTGGTCATACAAGAGCCCATGGCCTGCATCACCTGATCACTGACAAAGTTCTCTGAGGCAATCAGTTCGATGCCTTTCAGCTGACGCTGATGTTCTTCCTCGATGAGGTTGAAGATTTCGTTGTCTCTTTTCATTTTGTGAACTATTTTTCTTTTTCGGGTGTAAAAATACTGCTATTTTAGCAAACAAAAAAACAATTCTGCACTTTTTGTCCAATAAATATGTAATTATTGCACCACTCTACCTTTACTGTGCAATTGTTGCTGCTTGAATCTTTTCTTGCTGTCGAATTAAGATTATTTAAAAGCTGTTTGCCGCATGAATGAAGAAAAATGCGTACTTTTGCAAAGTATTTAACAGCATAAGGTGCGATGGAAGGTGTGATACAATTGCTTGAGGATAGCATGCGGCGCAATTGGGACCGCGATGCCCTGACCGACTACAAAGGTGATACGCTTCGCTACTGCGATGTGGCTCGTCGTGTGGCCAAGCTGCATCTTTTCTTCGAAGCGATGAATGTGAAGCGTGGTGACCGTATTGCCATTTGTGGACGCAATAGCGCCAACTGGGGCGTGGCGTGTCTGGCATCGCTCACCTATGGTGCTGTCACCGTGCCTATTCTGCATGAGTTCAAAGCTGATACCATCCATAACATCATAAACCACAGTGATGCCTGTGTGGTGTTTGTCAGCGATCTGATATGGGAAAATATAGTTCCTGAAGCCATTCCGAATGTTCGTTGTGTTCTGCAATTGAACAACATGAATGTGCTGTTTTCTAATGACGAACATGCAGAATATACCATCAGCCACCTCAATGAATTGTTTGGCAAGCGCTAT
>JAUNNV010000097.1 GCA_030531335.1 Bacteroidales bacterium | reverse complement strand
AGGGTGCCGCCCTCAACGCGGTGCAGATTGCCGAGTACCTCGTCAAGCAAGCATAGCCCCATGTAAAGGCGGCACAGGTGTCATCGGGCTCCGTAGCGTTGTAGGTGAAGGTCGGTGGCTCCTTGTATTTCAGTGGATGTCTCGCCTAACCATCCGCACTCCTGACGCATTCCACAAGTCACTCGCACGAAGTCGATGCCAGGCAGATACACTGGTTGTCCGAAGTCATCAACAGCCCAATCGATGTCTATCGCGTTGTCCTGCTCATCATTTGGAAGATTGTCGGCGTAGCCGTAGTCGAAAGGATAGAGCACCCAGTAGGAGCCTGTGCCGCTCTCGTCGATGGCATTGGCAGGCAACTTCGTGCCACGAAAGGTAATCTGGTCGGCTGTTATCCATCCAGGATAGTACGACTGGCTGTGGTACATGTTTTTTGCAATCCATCCCGACTCTCCTTGATTGTCCTCCCAGCGGATGTAGTGTTCTATGGTGACAAACTGACTTTTCGTATGCCAATCTGGATCGTTAGTTTCGGTGGTAGGGCGATAGTAGGTTATTTCGTAGTTGTGGATGGTAGCTGGGTTGTGATACTCGCTGCCGGCTATCTCGTACCACACGTCATCGGGTTGGCCATTGTGGTTGGAGTCGTACATCACCTCAATAATGCCCGGTTCTGCACTTCCACCACGTTCCGACGCTGTGGGGTTGGGATTGTCGGTGGCATAGAATGAGTTACCATCTACACGAAAGTCGCGTGTGTCGGGCACGTTGGGTATAGTATGGTCGAAGCCAAACACTATGTATCCTCCGAATCCACCCAAGCTAATCAAGTCGCCCCGCTCCCGTCCGACAAGGCTCTGTCGCGTGTAATTCAGATAGTCGGTGAACGGTTCATCGCCTTCGGCACGATAGAGTGGAATCTGATTTACGAACTGTCCCGGAGCGGGTAGTATGTCGAACACTTGCGCAATGTAAGGTGAGGGATTCGTGACTGCCGGCTTCACACCGATGTGATAACGCTCCACGATGTTCCCTCCATGGCTTGTGTCGAGCAGACACAAGGTAAAGTCGCCGTCGTGTAGTGGCACGAATGAGGCTGTCGATTTTACACTGTCGTATAGGAGATAGGTATGTCCGCTTGCCGGTTGCGCTTCTATTCGCCACAGCAGGTTCTCCTCGTCAATGGCAACGGTCGCCATTGGTCGTACAAGTTCATAGAATGAGACCGTGATGTGATGTTCGGCCACGTCGGAAGTGATGCCGTGTTCGCCTTTGTCGCACGATGTCAATGGACACAACAGTACGATGGCGAATAATGTGGATGTTGCTTTTGTCATAACGGATTGTTGCTTATCGGTTGGAGTCGTATTGCAGCGATTTGCGTGTGAAAGCGAAGTGAGCTGGTATGTCGCCTGTACGCACCTCCCACTTTTTGCGGCCTTGAGCCGTGAAGCAATAAAGCATTCCCGGTGACACGTAGTTGCCGGCATCGGTAATGTAGAAGTCGCCATTATCGGGGTTCACGGCTATGCCGTATGGCATGGCTATTCTGTCATCGGTGCCGTCGGTTATCAGCTGGTTCGATATGACTTCACGTTTCTGTGTATCGACCACCGCGTAACTTGTGTGCCAGGAATTGTTGAGGTAGCTCCATGCCGTGCCGTACACGTATAGCGAATCGCCGGCAAGTGCCATTTCGCTGTTGGCAAGCTCCAACGAGTCGCACACTTCGTCGATGCGTGTGTCAATGACGTAGGTTTTCGAAGGTACTTCGTAATAGTCGCCCCTTGACGACACCCAAATGAAACCATGGCGATCGAGTTCCAACCGATGCAGGTTGATGGCCACATCAATGGTCTTCATCACGCGAAACGTCGTGAGGTCGATGACCGACACCGTGCGGTCGTAGTTTGGCACGCGGTAGCCGCCCGAGTTGGCCACATAGAGCTTGTTGCCCGTCACGACCATCTCTTCCGGTTGATAGCCCACTACGCAGGTATCTACCTGTTGTAAAGTGTTCACATTTATTTTTGCCACATATCCCAATCGGGCATTCGGATCGATTTGTACTGGGCCTGCATACGATGACACATAGGCATACTGTCCATCGAAACAGATGTAACGACAGTTGGGGATGGAGATTTGTGCAATGTGGCGTGCCGTGCTTTGTTGCATCACTTCCACAAAATGAGAACAGTTGATAACAGCCCACAACTTGTTGTCGTACACTTGGATGTCGTTGCCCACGTCGCCCAGTTCCTGCACCACGCCTGGATTCATTTCAGCGTAGATGTTGCGGAGGTACGTGCCTGTAAGGGCATCGTAGTAGTCAAGTGTACATTTGTTCGAACCCATGTTGCCCTCGTTTAGAAGGAAGAATCCCTTGATGCCAAGGGTGTCAAGGGGCTCCTGAATTTCGGGATTTACTTTTTCTTCCTGATGGTCGATGATGTCTTCGCTTTCGCTTCGACAGGCACCACACCCGATAACGAGGCACATCGTCAACACGGCCGACTTGATGATAGATTTTTTCATAGGCTAAATAATGAGTTTGAGCTTGAATTTGAAGTTCGTACCTGGCATGGGATAGCATTGCACCACCTCATATTGTTGATTGAACAGGTTGCACACCTCGGCAGTGGCACGAAGGGTGACCGCCTTGAGCGGAATGGTTCTCGACAAGGAAAAGTCGCTGGTGTACCAAGGCTTGGAGTAGTTCTCTGCTATGTTGGCACTCGATTCGTAGCGCTCGCCTGTGTAGAGGAAGCTGTAGTTGGCAGTGAAGTGTCGCCACGAGACCGAAACCACAGCCGAGGCACTATGCCACGGTATGTAGGGAAGTTGGCCGCCATAGAACGTACTGGCTGCATCGGTGTGGTCGGCCGCGCGATTGTAGGTGTAGGAGGCATGTGTGCCCAGTTCCATGCCTCCTACCAACCAGTCTGCCTTTATGGATGCGTCAAGGCCAAGTATGTGGCAGAGGCCAAAATTCATCATGGTCCATCGGAACTGGTTATTGGTAGGCATGGCCACAATTTTGTCCTCCACCTTGTTGTAATAACCATCGGCTTGGAATTCCACTTTGCGGAGCCATCCTTGGTCAAGACAGCACGAGTAGTTCAAGCCTATGTCGTACTGTGTGGTGTATTCGGGCTTCAAGTCCTTGTTGCCTATGAAAGTGTAGTACAGGTCATTGAAGGTTGGAAGGCGAAAAATACGTTTGAAAAAGGCACGGCAGGTCAGTCGTCGGTCGTGTTCGGTCAGTAGCGAGTAATTGAATGCCACTGTAGGAGTGGTCTTGCTTTTCTTGCCGGCCAATCCGCCAGTCTTTTCCGTGTGGTCGGACACGTAGGTGTGGAGCAAGCTCAGCTGTGCGTCAAACCGTCCGAGGTGGAGGTTGCCAGCCAGCGATGATAGGGCTATAATCCGTGATGGATACACAAAGTCGGTCAGGTCGGCATCCAGATGGTTGTATTGCAAATCGTTGGCCATTGATATGGTGAAGCTTTCCGTCACGTCTATCCGATGGGCTGCCGACACATAGAGTTCGGTTTGCCGGTAATGGTTGTCGGTATACATGGTAGTGACATCAAGACGTGGGTCGCTCAGGTAGTGAAGGTAATCGTAGGCAGCCTTGGCACTGACAAGTAAGTTGTAACAATGGCCGTAGCGTTGTCTGAACGAGCCCTGTGCAAATACAGAACTGTCCCATTGGCGATCCTGATGCCGAAATTTGCCAGGCTCCTCGCGCACGGCGGCTCCTGGATAGCCGCGCTCACTGTTGTAGAAATAGAGTTTTGCCAACCATTCACCCTGTTTGATACTTTTGAAAATGGTGTTTTCCACTCTCACGGCCCTCACGTCGCCATTTTGGCGTACCGCAGTGGTGTCGTAGCCGTTCTTCTTGGCATAGTGGAACTTGTATCGCCCGGAGGTGGAGAGGTATTCGGCACTGGCTTGCAAGCTTGTGCTGTCCGACAACTTGTGTTCCCACAGCATCGACGAATTGAAAGTGTCGAACGAACCGGCTTTCATGGTTATGTGCAGATGGTCGGTATTGTCAGGGGAGAACGAAGGCCTGCGGCTTTGCATGTACACAGCCGAGGCTGAACTGTAGTCCTTGGCAGATTGTAGCATGTTGGTCTTCTGCCCATTGTATAGTTGCACGGCCTCCATGTTATCAAGCGAGAAACGTCCCAAATCCACCACCCCGTTTTGAGCGTTGCCCAGTTCAATGCCATCGTAGAACACACCTGTGTGGTTGGTGCCCAGTGAACGTACGTTCACTGTTTTCAGTCCGCCAATACCACCATAATCCTTAATTTGCACACCCGAGAAGTAGCGCAACGCATCGGCCACGCTATGTACGCTCAACCTATGGAGGGTTTCGCCCGTCAGTTGTTGCACCGGAATGATGCTGGCTGACCTTTTCCATGCGCTTACCACCACCTCTTGCAGATGCTGCACACTGTCAGTACGCCAAATCGTAGGCTTTTCCTGTGCTTCCATGCTGTTGATACCCGCACACAAAAAAGCAAGACATACAAATGTCCGTTTTCCCATTTTTTTCTCTTTTCATAAAAAAACAGGGGGTTCTTTCACTACCCGGCATCGTGTCTAACCCCAGAGACCTTTTTGATACCTGATGCAAAAGGCAAGTCTTCTGACTTTGTCGCCTGGATAGCAAACGTCTTCTCAAGTTTCCTCAATGACATATTGTCCGCTCCGAAAATATGCGACTTACAGCTGCTGGACAGTTGGAGACTCGCACTCCATTCCTTTTTAAAGCAGGTTCCCTTTGCCGAACCTACACTTCACCACACCATCCCATAGGAACGGCATGAACCAATTGCACGGCAAAGTTACGGTTGTTTTTCGTGTATTCGTGTAGTATTACAAAAAACATCATAAAAACATGAAAAACATCAAAAAAAGTTTGTCCGTTCAAAAAACAGCCTTATATTTGCCGCGCTTTTGGGTTTCAATGCCTTGTCGCAAGGCGTAGAATCAAAAGGGAATCCGGTGTGAATCCGGGACAGTCCCCGCTGCTGTGAGTTTCCCCTCGAAAAGTTGTCACATTACTTTATGCCACTGGTTATGACTGGGAAGGCGTGACAATAGGGACGAGTCAGAAGACCTGCCTGAAAGTGTAGCAAGAGTGTCATCCTGCGGGTGTCGGGTTAGTCGGATAAATCGAAGTGTAACAACATTTTCTTATTCCCTTCCTTTCCCCGTGTGTTGATGTGAAAAGCACAAACGGGATTTTTTGTTTTTTGTTTAATTTAATAAAAAGAAAATGTTATGAAAAAGCTGAATGTCATGAAAAAATTTCTGCTTCCTTCGCTCTTTGGCATCTGTCTGATGCTGTCCAATTGCTACAACGACGATGACCTTTGGAAGGCTGTGGATGAGACCAAAAGCGACCTACGCACACTGAGCATCCTTGTGGAGCAGATGCAGCGCAATGTCACCATCGCTGCGGTGGAGCAAACGGCCAATGGTTACATCATCCGATTCTCCGATGGCACTACCGCACAGATTCTCAATGGCAAGGATGCCACAGGCATCACTATCGACAACAGTCACGACGACTACGTGGTGTTTACTACGGCTGAAGGCACACAACTCAGACTGGAACGTGCCAAGGACTACGAGCTTCGCACACTTACCTTCGAGGGTAATTACTGGTGCGGACTTATTGATGATCCGCAATATGGAGGTCGGCTTCTCTATGGCGAGAGTGGTATGGGTTCCGATACGAACATCTACTCATGGACTGATGAGTCTGCACATCTTTATTCGGAGTTGCCTTATAACTGGGGGGCGTACTGCTATTGGGGTGGTGGACACGCCGTAAGCAATTACGTGGATGGCAACCTCGACAATGGCGATTTCGAACACCAATTGGCCGTGTATAAACCCGGTGCCAGCGAATGTAGGGTAAGAGGTGGCCACAATGGATCCGACAATTTCTGCGTCCACTATGGCTATCGAGACAACTCAGGTTGGTCGGCCGAAAACCTTCCTTTCTTCTGTAGTAGCGATGGTGTGGCACGTGTCATCGACCACATGTATGTCACCAATACCCTCTATGCCGCTAATTGTTATCTCAACGGAAATGGTCTCACTACCAAAATCGGTTCAGATGACTGGGTGAAAATCGTGGCCATTGGCTACAACAACGGTGAAAAGACCAACGAGGCAAGCATCTTCTTGTGTCAGGGTGAGAATCTTACCGAGATGGGCGAAGCTTATGTCATGACTGAATGGACAAAATGGGATCTTTCGCAGCTGGGTGCGGTAAATCGCGTGGAATTCAACATCACGGGTTCGAGTGACAATGGTTACGGTTTCTCCCAACCCGCCTATTTTGCCTACGACGATGTGGCTGTACGTTTTCCGAAATGATGCGGTGAACATACCGATGAGCCTGGAAAAACTATCTGCCATGGTTTTGCGACGAGAGAGGGAAGGATGAGGCGAGGACTCACCGAAAACCTTTTTCCACAAGGCTCAATCAAGTAGGAGGAAAACGAAGTGGTTTTCTTCCTACTTTCGTTTTCCGACCTCTCACACCACCGTACGTACCGTTCGGCATACGGCGGTTCTTTATTTCTGATGCAATTTGGCATAGATTAGCATGAGCGAGGGCCTGTCGTGGGTGGCCAACGGCTACATCAATCCCTACACCTATTTCATGTATAGCTACACGTCGCCGTTCTCCACAGACCTGGCCTGTTTTTGAGACACATTCCCCCTCCTGTCTATCCAAGGAGGACACATCAAAGAAAGTACTGGGCTGTAAATGAAAAAACGTGTACGCAAACACGACAACATGTGAGCTCAAAAAAAATTTTTGAGCTCACATGTTTTTAGAAGTCGAGCGTTCGTTTTTCCTAAGACGGACGTTCGACATTCGTTAGACGGACGCACGTTTTCCCTCCGGTTGGTTTCGGCAGTGCGCATGAGTCGCACGGCCACCGCCACCCACCTGTTTCCCTTCGCGCGGTTGTGTGTGCGGCAAAGCATCTGGCAGTTGGCCAAATCCGTACTGTCTCCATGGCTCCATGCCCAAGGCATGAACACTGACTCGTTATAGAGGTAGATAAGGCATACCTTCTATAATATAGGGGGCATAATCTTGTCGTTATGGCTTCGGGATGCCGTGAACAGATAACGACATCTACTTCCTCCACAGCGAACTCCATCGGTTGAAATCCTTGTTGTAGATGAGGCCTATGCCCTGGGTGTTCAGTGCGTTCTTATAGAAATAGCGGTCATTGGTCTCGTTGTAGCCTCGGATGCGCCATTCCCCGTTTTCGGTCAGCAGCCACACGGCCTCGAAGTCGCCGATGAAATTAGTGTTCGACAACACATGCTCCTTGTAACCGAAGTTGCCGTTGATCTGCAAGCGGTTGTTGAGCAATCGTCCCGACAGCATGGCCTCGGCTTCGACATCGGTCCAGCCCCGCTCGCCGGTCGAGAGGTTGGCCCCTACGTTCCAGTTTGTGCTGTTCGTCCACGATGCGAGCATGTTGCTGAGCTGTCCGCTCAGTGTACTGAAAGCCAGCGAGCTGGCTCCGTTGCTCGACTGTGAGGCATTGGCTGCATCGTAGGCATAGAATTTTCCGATGCCAAGCAGATAGATGATTTGTGTGTTCATCATTTCCTCGGTGTTTGTGGCGGCATGAACCAAAGCCCGGTCGGCCTCGCTGATTTGTGGCAATTCCAAGTCGAACTTGATGTCGGGGTCGGACAACAGCCCCGACAATTGCATGATGCAATTCACCCTCACCTTACCCTTCATGTTCGCATTCGCGTCCAGGTCGGCAAGCGAGGCTGAATTCACCGTATGCACGGCCTTCATGTCGATGGTCGTGTTGGCCGAGTTGCCCGTAAACGACACGGAACCTCCCTGCTGCAGCACCAATTCCTTATGGATGATGTCCTGCATCGACATCTCATATTTCCCCTCATCCACCACGTATGTGCCATACACGTTGAAATCGCCTTTGTTGTAGTAGTCGATTTGTAGGTTGCCGTTGCCGTAGGCCACGATGTCGTCGCCCGAGACAGGATCCATCACCACCCTCATCTGTGCGTTCTTGTTCACCCCTATGTTCACCTTTATCCGCAGGTCGTTGCGCCTGGGATTGCTGTCATGCTGCTGCCGGGCGTTCTGGTAGTGGTAAATGTCGGTGCCGACGGTTTCGTGTCGGCGTTGTGGGGTCTTATCCACGTAGGTGATGAATTGGTTCGACGTGGCCTCGGTGTTGATGCCCGTGATGGAGGTGAACGTGGTGCCGACCCCTGTCTCCACGTCGCCGACGATGTCGATGCCGCTGCCATTGCTTTCCATGCTCATCGTCCCCGTGCCGTACAGGCGTCCGTAGAACGTGTTGTCGCCAGCCTCCCGTTCATCGTAGAACAGCATGTTCCGACTATCCACTTTCAGATGCAGGCCGACTTTCTTCAGGTGTCGGTGGCTGATGTAGCCGTCGAGCACACCCAGGTTTCCTTCCGCATCGGTCACCTGTATGTGTGGGAATCCGAAACGACCGGCCGAGAGGGTCACACTGTCGTGAGGGATGACAAACGAGGTGTTGATATCGTCGATTTTCATCTTGACGTTGTCGGCAATCACGCCACCCTCAAAGTCGAGAGTTTTAAATCCTCCAAACAGGTGCACATAGCCTGTGACACGTCCACTGATATCGCTCACGGAACCTTCCGTGAAGTAGTCGAGCAGTGTCATCGATGTGCCATGGGGATAGATATTCAGATCCAGTTCGCTCCGCTTGGGGCTCACGTACCCCACGACCTTTGTGTAATTGTCGTCGGATTCCTGCATGTCGGCGGTGAGACTGATACCTTCCACCGCCTTGTCCCATTTCGCGTCGATGACGGTCTGCCCCAACAACCCGCCATTCATGTAGAAGTCGTCAATGTCCAGCCGGGCTTGCAGATCCATGTCTCCCTTCACGTTTTTCAGCATCACATAGCCCGAGGCGTCGCCCTTGAACATCACGTCGTCGAATCCCACCATGTCGAGGATATAGCTCAGATTCATTTGGTTGAGTCTCAACATGCAGGTGTCGGCCGCATGATTGCCGATGACTCCATTCACCCTCACATACTGGCGGCCATGGTCGAACGTGAAGTTGTCGATGCGCACCATTCCTGAATCGATGGCGACCTTGGCGGCACGAATGTTCCAAACCGTGTCGTTCAGGAACACCTGCGTGGGGTTGATGCTTACGTCGGCATGGAGGGAGGCATCGTCGCCGGCCTTCA
>JAUNNV010000096.1:7557-9329 GCA_030531335.1 Bacteroidales bacterium | reverse complement strand
AAGGAGAACGTGCGTATTGACTATAATGTGTTTGCCGCCGAGGTGGAGGCCGAGTATTCGGCCTCCGAGCCTACGATGGCCTTCGAGCTTACCTCCACCGACGCCCGGGCCACGGCCATCGACCGTTCCACCACGCGACGGATGCTGCTGGCCGTCCATGCCTGCTTCAACGGCGTGTTTGCCATGAGCCAGGACATCGACGGACTGGTGGAAACCTCCAACAACTTGGCCTCAATAAAACAACAGGCCGACACCATTCGGATTCTGTGCAGCCAACGCAGCTCGTCGGCTTCGGGTCGGGCGGACGTAAGCCAAACGGTGATGTCGGCCTTCTATCTGGCCGGTGCCGAGGTGGAGCGTGGCGACGGCTACCCGGGATGGAAGCCCAATCCCTCGTCGCCCATCCTTGCCGTGGCGGTAGATTGTTACAAACGCCTGTTTGGCAGGCAGCCGAAGGTGAAGGCCATCCATGCAGGGCTGGAGTGCGGCCTGTTCCTCGAAAAATACCCCCACATGGACATGGTGTCGTTTGGCCCCACCTTGCGTGGCGTGCACAGTCCCGACGAGCGCATGCTGATACCGACTGTCCGGATGTTCTGGGACCACTTGCTTGAGGTGCTGAAAAATGTGCCAAGGAAATAATCGTCTCGATGTCTGAATGGTTCGGACACAGGGTGGTGGTGTGCCTGTGGCTTCTTTGCTTAGGCTTTACGGCCAAGGCGGAGGAGCCTTTTCGGGTGATGTTCTACAATGTGGAGAATCTGTTCGACTGTGTGCACGACACGCTGAAAAACGACTACGAATTCCTGCCCCAATCGGCAAGGGCTTGGACTCCATACCGATACCATGTGAAACTGACGAGAATAGCCCAGGCCATCGTTGCTTCGGGGACGGAACACGTGCCTGCACTGGTGGGGTTGTGTGAGGTGGAGAACGCCCATTGTCTCGACGACCTCACCCGCCATTCACCCTTACGCGAAGCCGACTATCGTTATGTGATGACCGACTCGCCCGACGAGCGTGGGGTCGATGTGACCCTACTCTACCAGCGCAGCCGCTTCAAGCTGCTATGGAGTCGGTCGGTCAGGGTGCCCAGTGAGCAATGGCGCCGGCCACCCACACGCGACATCCTGCACGTGACGGGGTTGTTGCATTCGGGCGACACGCTCGACGTGTTCGTGTGCCACCTGCCGTCGCGTTCGGGTGGGGCCGGCCTCACCGAGCCGTATCGGCTGCGGATTGCCGGTGTGCTTCGAGCACAAGCCGACTCGTTGTTTCGCACACGCCGGAATGCCCGCATCGTGATTATGGGCGACTTCAACGACTACCCCGACAATCGTTCCATTCGGGAGGTGCTGGGAGCCCGCAAGCCCCATGGCGAGCCGACCCCCCGTATGCTCTACAATCTGATGGATGGTCGCCCGAACGGCACCTATCGCTATCGGGGGGCATGGGGAACACTCGACCAGTTTATTGTGAGTGGCAGCCTGCTTCACCCCGAGGGCTCCATACGGACCAGCTACGAACAGGCCCAGATACTTGCCCATCCGTTCCTGCTGCAGGAAGATGCCCGTTACGGTGGACTCTCGCCCTTCCGCACCTATCAAGGCATGAGGTATCGGGGCGGATATTCCGACCACCTGCCCATCTGTTGCGACTTTGATTTGTAGCGAAAATTGCGTTTCCCCCTCTCAAAATACAATATTTTTCCTTAAAAAGCCGATAAATAGTAATTTTTCTGATTCATCAAATATAAAAATCAATCTTTTTAT
>JAUNNV010000096.1:0-7547 GCA_030531335.1 Bacteroidales bacterium | reverse complement strand
CCTTGTTGTTCTTGTTGAATTGAAAACCATGCTGTAATTTTGCCGCCGTAAAAACAAAGCTACAATGATGGATTCTATTCTTATCAACAACATTATTCTGCAGGTCTTGGTGGTGCGCTAAGGCGAGAAGGTTGTTATATGGAAAACGAAACAAAAAAGATTTATAGAAGGCCTTCTCAGTAACCGAAAATGCTGCGAAGGCTTTCTTTTTAATACAACAAACAAGAACATGGAATTACGTAGTTCAACGACAACGGTCGGACGCCGGATGGCAGGAGCGCGGGCTCTGTGGATTGCCAATGGCATGAAGCGCGAACAGATGGGGAAACCCATCATTGCCATTGCCAACTCGTTCACCCAGTTTGTGCCAGGGCACACCCATTTGCACGAGGCGGGTCAGATAGTGAAGGCCGAAATTGAGAAACAAGGATGTTTCGCCGCCGAATTCAACACCATAGCCATCGACGACGGCATTGCCATGGGGCACGACGGCATGCTTTATTCGCTGCCCTCGCGCGACATCATCGCCGACAGTGTGGAGTACATGGCCAACGCCCATAACGCCGAAGCCTTGGTTTGTATCATCAAATTCGACAAAATCACTCCAGGCATGATGATGGCGGCCATGCGGCTCAACATCCCCACCGTGTTCGTGTCGGGCGGGCCTATGGAGGCAGGATGTCTCGGCAAGGCACGCCTCGACCTTATCGATGCCATGGTGAAGAGTGCCGACCCCTCCGTGGATGATGCCGAAGTGGAGATGGTGGAGCAACACGCTTGTCCCACTTGTGGCAGTTGCTCGGGCATGTTCACAGCCAACAGCATGAACTGCCTTACCGAAGCCATTGGGATGGCACTTCCTGGTAACGGCACCATTGTGGCCACTCATGCGAATCGGACGGAATTGTTCAAGAAGGCAGCCCACCTCATTGTGACGAATGCCTACAAATACTACAACGAGAACGACGAGAGTGTGTTGCCTCGCAACATAGCCACTCGCGAAGCCTTTCTCAACGCCATGACTCTCGACATTGCCATGGGTGGATCGACCAACACGGTGCTGCACCTGCTGGCCATCGCCCACGAGGCGGAAGCCGACTTCTGCATGGACGACATCGACATGCTCTCGCGCCGGGTACCTTGCCTCTGCAAGGTGGCACCCAACACCCAGCAGTATCACATCGAGGATGTCAACCGTGCGGGTGGCGTGGTGAGCATCATGAAGGAACTGGCCGATGCCCGACTCATCGACACATCGGTCAAGAGGGTGGATGGCATGACCTTGGCCGAGGAAATAGCGCAATACGCGCTCACCTCGCCGACCCTTATCGACGAGGCTCGCGACATTTACAGCAGTGCGCCCGCGCACCGGTACAACATTGCGATGGGCTCGCAGGATACTCGTTTCGACGAGTTCGACACCGACCGTGCCAACGGTTGCATCCGCGACATAGCCCATGCCTACACTCGCGACGGTGGATTGGCGGTGCTGAAAGGAAACATTGCACAGGACGGTTGTGTCATCAAGACAGCAGGTGTGGACGAGAGCATCTGGCATTTCGAGGGGCCCGCCAAGGTGTTCGACTCGCAGGAGGATGCCTGTGAGGGCATACTGGGCGGACTGGTGAAGGCCGGCGACGTGGTGGTGATCACCCACGAGGGGCCGAAGGGTGGACCGGGTATGCAGGAAATGCTTTACCCGACTTCCTACATCAAGTCCATGCATTTAGGCAAGGCTTGCGCGCTCATCACCGACGGCCGTTTCAGCGGCGGTACCTCGGGCTTGAGTATCGGACACATCTCGCCCGAGGCAGCTGCCGGTGGCAACATCGGCAAGATAATGGATGGTGACATCATCGAGATAGACATACCCGGCCGAAGCATCAATGTGCGGCTGTCCGATGCCGAGCTGACGGCTCGTCCGCTACAGCCCATACACCGAAACCGTCATGTGCCAAAGTCACTCAAGGCCTACGCCAACATGGTCAGTTCGGCCGATAAAGGTGGAGTACGCATGCTATGATGACAGGTTCGGAAGCTTTGATGCAAGCGTTGATGGCCGAGGGAGTCGATACCATCTTCGGCTATCCAGGTGGACAGATAATGCCTGTCTATGACCAGTTGTACGACTACAAGGACCGTCTGCACCATGTGTTGGTGCGCCACGAGCAGGGTGCCATCCATGCCGCACAAGGCTATGCCCGCGTCAAGGGTGTGCCAGGCGTGGTGATTTGCACCTCCGGCCCCGGTGCCACCAACGTCATTACCGGCGTGGCCGATGCCATCATCGACTCCACTCCGTTGGTGGTCATCGCAGGGCAAGTGAATGTGGGGTTGCTGGGTACCGATGCCTTCCAAGAAACGGACGTATTGGGAATGACCATCCCCATAGCCAAGTGGAGCTGGCAGATACGCCGTCCGGAGGACATACCTTGGGCTGTGGCCCGTGCGTTCTACATTGCCAAAAGCGGCCGTCCGGGACCCGTAGTGCTCGACCTGACCCGCGACGCCCAAATAGGCACACTCGATTTTCACTACGAACCCATCGACTTCATCCGCAGTTACATCCCTAGTCCAGTGGCTTCCCCGGAAAGCATCGAGGAGGCGGCGCGACTCATCAACGGAGCCAGGCGTCCGTTTGTGGTCTTCGGTCAGGGAATCATTCTGTCGCAGGCCGAGGCAGAGTTGGAGGCCTTTCTCGACAAGGGAGACATTCCCGCAGGTTGCACCCTGCTCGGATTGAGTGCCCTGCCATCCGACAACAAGCATTTCATGGGCATGGCCGGTATGCACGGAAGCATTGCCACCAACTTCATGACCCAACATTGCGACCTCCTCATAGCCATCGGCATGAGGTTCGACGACCGTGTCACGGGCAAGATGTCAACATACGCCACCCAAGCGAAAATCATACACATCGACATCGACAATGCCGAGATAGACAAGAACATACAGGTCCATCTGGGTGTCTTGGGCGATGCCAAGGATGTGCTTTCCCGCCTTACACCCCTCATCGACGAAGGCAATCATGCCGACTGGATTGGCACAGCCGAAAGGTGTAGGGTTGTGGAACATGAAAAGGTGATCGACCCTGAAATCCATCCGAAAGGTGCCGAGCTCACCATGGGCGAGGTGGAGAACCTTGTGGCGGAACACAGCAGGGGCGAGGCCATTGTGGTGACCGATGTGGGGCAGAACCAGATGACGGCCGCCCGTTACTCGCGCTTCGCCCACAGCCGCAGCTTGATAACCTCTGGCGGACTGGGCACCATGGGCTTCGGACTTCCTGCCGCCATTGGAGCCAAGACGGCGGCCCCGGATCGCCCCGTGTGTCTCTTTGTAGGCGACGGTGGCTTGCAGATGACCATTCAGGAGTTGGGTACCATCATGCAAGAGGGAACCGGCGTGAAAATAGTGTTGCTCAACAACAACTGGTTGGGAAACGTGCGGCAGTGGCAGCAACTTTTCTGGAACGAACGCTATTCGGCCACCCGCATGATGAATCCAGACTATGCCTCCTTGGCGGCAGCCTACGGCATTGCCTACCGTCAGGTGGAGCATCGCAGCGAGTTGGACGATGCTGTGGCTGAGATGCTGGCCGACGATCGGCCGTTCCTGCTCAATGTCCACGTGGTCGAGGCAGGCTTGGTGTTTCCCATGATTCCTCCAGGAAAGAGTGTCGATGAAATAATGCTCAACACAAACGAATGGTTTGACTATGGAAAATAACGAAACACTCTATACAATTGTCATTTACTCCGAGAATCAAATTGGCTTGCTGAGTGCCATCTCCAACATTTTCGTGCGTCATGGGCTCAACATCGAGAGCCTCACGGCCTCGCCGTCGGCCTTGGAGGGAATTCACAAGATAACCGTCACCACACACAGCTTCCTCCATCATATTTCCGTCATTACGAGGCAGATTGAAAAGCGAATCGACGTGGTCAAGACATTCCTCTATACCGACGACGAGCTCTTCTGCCGCGAAGTAGCCCTCTACAAGGTGCCCACGGAGAATCTGCTCAACTATCCTCGGTTCGAGGATCTCATAGAGCGGAACACGGCACGTATTCTGGAAATCAACCGCAAGTTCACCATCATTCAAAAGACGGGACAGGACGAAGCCATCCATCGGCTCTACACCGAGCTACAGCAATTGGGCGATGTGTTGCAATTCGCACGGTCGGGTCGCATTGCCGTCACCAACAGCGAGCACGAACTGGTCACCGAGTTCCTACAACAACGGCAGCGCGATCGGAACAATCAAGGAAACAGGGAATTAGAAAAGAGCAATAACAACTAATCAGTAATATAGAAAGATTATGGCAAAAATGATTTTTGGCGGCGTGGAAGAAAACGTAGTCACCCGCGACGAGTTTACATTGGAAAAGGCACGTGAGGTGTTGAAAAACGAAACCATAGCTGTGATTGGCTACGGCATCCAAGGACCCGGGCAGTCGCTCAACTTGAAGGACAACGGCTTCAACGTCATCGTTGGACAGCGTAAGAGCACCACCTGGGACAAGGCCGTGGCCGATGGTTGGGTACCGGGCGAAACCCTGTTTGAGATTGAGGAGGCATGCAAGCGTGCCACTGTCATCGAATTCCTGTTGTCCGATGCGGCTCAAATAGAAATGTGGCCCACGGTGAAGGCACAGCTCACGGCAGGCAAGGCCCTTTATTTCTCTCATGGTTTCGGTATCACCTATAAGGAGCGCACAGGCATTGTCCCTCCATCCGATGTCGATGTCATCATGGTCGCGCCAAAGGGCTCGGGCACCTCGTTGCGTCGCCTTTTCCTCGAGGGTCGCGGCATCAACTCTTCGTTTGCAGTCTATCAGGATGCCACAGGCCGTGCGCTTGAGCGTACACTTGCCCTTGGCATCGCCATCGGTTCCGGCTACCTGTTCGAGACCGACTTCAAGCGTGAGGTGTATTCCGACCTCACCGGCGAGCGCGGCACACTCATGGGAGCCATCCAAGGAATCCTTCTGGCTCAGTTTGAAACGCTGCGCGAACACGGACACACTCCGTCCGAGGCATTCAACGAGACCGTCGAGGAACTTACCCAATCGCTAATGCCTCTCTTTGCCGAGAAGGGCATGGATTGGATGTACGCCAACTGCTCCACAACCGCACAGCGCGGTGCCCTCGACTGGATGGGTCCCTTCCACGATGCTACGAAGCCTGTCTTTGAAAAGCTCTATCAGGAAGTGGCTTGTGGCAACGAGGCACAGCGTTCCATCGACTCCAACTCCAAGCCGGGCTATCGCGAAGGCCTGAACGCCGAGCTCAAGGCCATGCGCGAAAGCGAATTGTGGCAGACTGGTGCAGCCGTGCGCCGACTGCGTCCTGAAAATAAATGATAGAGATTCTTGACACAACCCTAAGGGATGGCGAACAGACGGCCGGTGTCTCCTTCAACAGCGAGGAGAAACTGGCCATCGCCCGACTTCTGCTCGATGAGCTTGGCGTGAACCGCATCGAGGCGGCTTCGGCGCGTGTTTCCGAGGGCGAGAACAAGGCTTTCTCCAAAATTTGCAAATGGGCCTCCGAAACCGGACATCTTCATCAGGTCGAGGCCCTTGGCTTCATCGACGGACATGTGTCGGTCGATTGGATATGGAAGGCCGGCGGTCTGGTTGTCAACCTTTTAGCCAAGGGATCGCTCCGGCATCTCGACAAGCAGCTCCATCAAACTCCCCAACAGCACCTGGCAGCCATCAAGGAGGTGGTTGCGTATGCGGTGGGACGGGGTATGCAGGTGAACATTTATCTGGAGGATTGGTCGAATGGCATACAGCAATCGCCAGACTACGTCTTTCAGTTGGTGGAAGGACTACAAACGACACCTATCAGCCGTTTCATGCTGCCCGACACGCTGGGCATCCTGAATTACAGCCAGACACACACGCTTGTATCCCTCATGCGGGAACGCTTCCCGAAACTTCATTTCGACTTCCACGGCCACAACGATTACGACTTGGCTGTGGCAAACACCTTCGCGGCAATCGAGGCTGGGGCTCAGGGCATCCATGCCACGGTCAATGGCTTGGGCGAACGGACGGGCAACACTCCATTGGCAAGCATCGTGGCCATTCTCAACGACCAACTTCATGTGGAAAATACCGTTCGTGAGAGCAAGATCACCCATGTATGCAGGTATGTGGAAAACATCTCGGGTATCCGTATTCCATCCAACAAGCCCATAGTGGGTGAGTCGGTGTTTACGCAAAGTAGTGGAGTACATGCCGATGGCGACTGCAAGGACCGGCTCTACATGAGTAACCTCACTCCAGAGCGTTTTGGACGTGAACGTCATTATGCCTTGGGCAAGACCAGCGGAAAGGCCAACATCGTGGAGAACTTGAAGCTGTTGGGCATCACCCTCACACCGGAGCAAATTCGCCTCGTCACACAACGGGTCGTGGAGCTGGGCGACAAGAAGGAAACCATCGGCACCGAAGACCTCCCTTTCATCATTGCCGACGTGTTGAAGAGTGGCGAGAACCCTAACGATGACAACATCCACATCATCAACTACAGCCTTCAACTGGCACGTGGAATGCATCCTGTGGCCATCATCCGCATCAGCATCCATGGTGTTGAATACGAAGAAACCTCCATTGGCGACGGACAGTTCGACTCTTTCATGAAAGCCCTTTGGAAAATCTACGACCGATTGGGCAAGCCGCATCCCATCCTTGCCGACTACCAAGTCACTATTCCACCGGGCGGAAAGTCCGATGCCTTGGTGCAGACGCTTATCACTTGGGCCGACGGCAATCACCGCTTCAAGACCCGTGGCATCGACTCCGACCAAACCGAAGCCGCCATCAAAGCTACGATAAAGATGCTCAATATTATAGAAAACAATCCGTTAGGATAATGCTTTATAGTTGAAAAATTATGAATCAAGAGTTCTGATTATTCGCTTTGCGAATGATGGGTGTGTAGCCCATATTTCAATGTTCATAATCAATTCGGTTCTTAATTATCTTAATTCAAAATACAAAATTCTTAATTAACAAGATTATGGTACAACTCGATTGGTCAAATCTTGCGTTCAAGGCAAGAGAAACAAACGTCATCATCATGAGCCGTTACATCGACGGAGCATGGACAAAGCCGGAGGCAACCTCTGATTACAACATCGTACTCAATGCCTACGCCTGTGTGTTCCATTATGCAGCCTCTTGTTTTGAGGGGCTGAAGGCCTTCAGGGGCATCGATGGCAAGGTGCGCCTCTTCCGTCCCGATGAGAATGCCCGCCGAATGCAGTCCAGCGCGGCTTTCCTCGACATGCCTGCTCCCTCCGAACAACTCTTCATCGACTCATGTGTGCAATGTGTGCACGAGAACATCGACTATCTGCCTCCCTACGGCTACAACGCATCGCTCTATGTCCGTCCGCTCCTCATCGGCAGCAACCCCCAACTGGGTGTCCACTCTCCTGCCGAAGCCATGTTCATCGTGATGTGTGCCCCTGTAGGCACTTATTCGGGTGCGGCCGGACTCACTCCAGGCACTGCCACCATTGCCCGCAA
>JAUNNV010000213.1 GCA_030531335.1 Bacteroidales bacterium | reverse complement strand
ATTCCACAGGTACAGCGTTCCCCATCTGTCGCATGGCTTCCGACCATGCTCCGGTAATTTGGTAATCGTCGGGGAAGGTCTGAATGCGTTTTGCTTCAGCCACGGTGAAATACCTTACCGAACCATCGTTGAATTTTATCATATTCTCGCCTCCGGGCACTCCATGAGATCCTGCCTTAAGAGTTTTAGATGGTTCGTCTATGAAGCTACCTGTATGGCCATGATATTCTTTGGCCTTGCTCTTCGTACAGATGTCATCACCCTTGGGGATAGCCACAAGTGCATCACGAACTGTTACCCAAGGCAGAAGCTCAGGAGGCCAAAAGCCATACCTGTTTTCCAATATCTGTCGCTTGGCATTTGCAGTTTGCTCATCAACATCCATTTCCTGCAACCCATGACGTTGCCAGTATTCGCGAGTAACGTATTTCTGCCAAAGTAGTGCATCTTCACTATGGGTTGGCTTCGGAAAACTCCACTCTACACCAAGGTCACCACGAAATCCCACAATGATAACACGCTCACGTTTCTGCGGCACTCCATAGTCGGCTGCATTGACGAGTTGATATTTTACATCATAACGAATCCCATTATAATCGGTCATAGAGCGAAGAGCAACAAGATTCTCTCGCCAATTGTTCGATTTCAATTCAAACTCAGGGTAAATGAGTTGGAGAATGATGAACTGGAAGTAGTCAGCAAAAGACTCGCGAAGCAAGCCTTTGACATTCTCGAATATGAAGGCTTTGGGCCTGAGTTGACGAATGGCTGAAATAACGTAAGGAAACATGTCGCGTTCGTCGCCAGCGCCTTTTGCCTTACCTCCAAGTGAGAAAGGCTGACAAGGAGGACCACCAGCAATAACATCAACACCTTTGTAGTCGGTAAAACGGAAATCGCGCACGTCACCCTCGTGAACAAGTTCGTAGGGATAATTGCGACGGAGAGTGTTGCATGCATCGGCATTCCATTCAACGAAAGCAAGATGGTTGGCTCCAGCAAGTTCCAAACCCTTGGCAAGACCACCTGCACCAGAGAAGATTTCTATGCTGTTAACCATTGTCGTTATCTTTTTCAAAATAAAGTCTTACTTTTTCTTCCACGGCTTTCAGAGTGAGTGGTTTGCCCATACATTTGTCTGCCCAGACACGACCTTTATGCAGAACATCCCAATCGGAACGAGCCTGATTGTAACGACCGCCACCTGGATCATGGTTGCCGAAGCCATCAATGCAACTATTCCAGATGGGGTGGTAGCTGCGAATGAGTGCTGCTTCGACCGTACCAATTAAATCGGCCTCTGCTCCCTCAAGAATCATGAAGCGACACATAAAATCCTGTAAACGGAGATTCTTTGCGGCTTCAATGCTGTGTTGATGTTCGCAAAGACGTGTATAGAGTTCATTGGATTGTTCTCCTTGCAGCTTGCGTCCTTGCCGCCAACCATGGGGCACAGCCTTGCCTATATAGATAGGTTGATTGTATCCTGTACGGTTCTGATCGTAGAGCGACTGATAGTATTTGCTTTTGCCGATATAGTAGAGTGCATAGACACCAGTGCCAAGGAAGCTCTCACGAGGTGGCAAGTATTGTATAGGCGTTCCGTTAAAAAAACGGATGGTGTCTTTAATAATCTCAGCGAAAGCGTCAGAATGAAAGACGTGTTTACTGCGTTCGAAGATGTTCTTCATACTGTTGATACTTTAATTGATGGATTTATCCAATTCAACAATACAAAGGTAACAAAAATTTTCCAAGCAATCATGGATATTGAGAGTTTTACCGCTTTAATTCCGCAACAACTATAACAAACATGAATCTCAAGTCAATGAGCGACAAAATGTTGTACGAAATCGTGCCATGCCAAACATTTCACCTGGCTTCGTGTCGCTAAAAAGAAACAAGCAAACA
>JAUNNV010000095.1 GCA_030531335.1 Bacteroidales bacterium | reverse complement strand
CTAAAGGTAAATGTTACAAGAGTGAGCTGACAACGACAACGGCACCTGCCACGGCACAATAAATGGCAAAATAGATGAGTTTACCCTGTCTTACGATATTGATCATCCACTTGCAGGCCAGACATCCTGACAGGAACGCGGCCACAAAGCCAACCATCAGTACCGGCACGGCGATGGCACCGGTGGAAGGCGCGTCGCCAATATATTTCAGCGTGTCGAGCATGGCCTCTCCGAGAATCGGCGGGATAACCATCAGGAAAGAAAACTTTGCCAAGTTCTCCTTCTTGTTGCCAAGCAGCAACCCTGTGGCTATGGTGCTTCCCGATCGCGACAGTCCAGGCATGACGGCACACGCTTGGGCGATTCCGATGATGAACGCATCTCGACAACCGATGTGGGGCTTGGCCTTAGGCTTGGCATAGTAGGCAAAGGCAAGCAATAGGGCTGTCAAGAGCAGCATGAAGCCCACGACAAGCAGTCCGCTGCCAAAGATGGCCTCGACATTGTCCTTGAAGAACACCCCTACGATGCCAACAGGAATCATCGAGACTACGATATTGAGCAGATACTTCGTCTCATCGTTGACCTGCCATTTCAGCACACCCCTCACAATCCAGTCGATCTCTTTCCACAGCACCACCAACGTGCTCAACACGGTGGCCACATGTACCACTATATTAAAGGTGAGGTTCTCACTTCCACCAATTCCAAACAAGTGGGAACATATCGTGAGATGTCCACTGCTGCTAATGGGCAGGTATTCCGTCAGTCCCTGCACCAGACCAAGTATCAAAGCTTCCAACCAGTTCATCGTGTCTTATGATTTAGGTTTACGCAAAATGCCGACTATCATGAACAGAAATCCAGACAGACACACCAGTGGGGCAATCTTAATGCGTCGCACACTGAATATGTCGGGTTCGAATGTCCCTTCTGTGGAACCAGGCCCTGTCATGAGCAGGAATCCCACAATAATGACCACCATCCCGATGGCCAACAAAATGTAATTCGTCTTGCCGAATGCCAAGTTGTTACGATCCATGTTTGTATAATTCTTAATTATTCGCTTCGCTCATCAAGCTTCGCAAGTCAAAATTCTTAAATCCCCACTATATGTAATACAAGTCATCGGCTTTCATGCGCAGATACTTGTTCATCGAGAAATAGGCACAGAGCACACTGATACAAATGCCGGAAAGCATTACCAGGGCAAAGACGATGAAGAGGTTCGTCGTGGTGACTATTTCCTTGAGGTCGGCGTCGTAGCGCAACAATGCCCCAGCCAGAATTCCCAACACGATGTCGGCCACAATGGCCGAGAACACGCCAATCTTCAGGTTGTGTACGATGAACGGACGCCTGATGAATCCCCACCCTGCTCCAACCAGCTTCATCGTGTGGATGAGGAAACGCTTGGAATAGATCGTAAGGTGGATGGTGTTGTTGATGAGCGAGAACGAAATGAGCGTCAGCAAAATAGCGGTGCCCAACAGCAGGATGCTTATCTTCTGGATGTTGGTGTTGACCGAATCCAACAAGTCCTGGGGGTAGTTGATGCTGATGACACCATTGTTGAGCTTTATCTGCTTTTCTATCCATGCAATGCTGTCGTTGTTTGCCCATGCCGCATTCAGCTTTATCTCGATAGAGGCCGAGAAAGGATTGAAGCCCAAGAACTCCGAGGGATCCGTGCCCATGGCCACTGTTTGTTCTTGCAGTGCGTCCTCCTTGCTGATGAAGGTCGCTTCCTTCACAAAAGGCATTTTGCTGAGTTGCTCGTGCAGCTTCAAGGCCTCCGGCTTTTTCATGTCGTTGCTGAGGACAACCGAGAAACCGATGTTCTCTCTCACATAACGGGAAAGGGTGTGGGCCGACAACATGCAAAAAACCATTAAGCCAAGCAACAACAACACCATGGTGATGCTGATGCCTGCCGAGAGAGATTGTATCGCAAATGATGATTGATGCTTCCTTTTTTTCAATTCTTACCCAAATTTGTTGCAAATGTATAAAATTATCGGTTAGATTAGGCCAGGCATTATATTATTTTAACAGAACCTATCAGCCAGGTAACTATACAGCAATCGAGAGCTTTTGGTCTTCAACCATTTACAGAAACAAGCTTCTATGCGAGTCAGGAAAACCTTGGGACTATTTGAGGATTTTACATGTTGTATTGATTTAAACGACTGATATTCAGTGTATATTTATTCTTTGAATTGCTGAATAGTTACGTGTCTGCATTGTGGGCTCCAAGTTTTTTTTCCCGGCCTCTAAAGATTTTTTACTGGCCTCTGATTTTTATTTTCCGGCCACCTTTATGTGAATTATGAATTATGAATTTTGAATGATGATTATTTACTTTGTAAATTTGGGTTATTCCACGCAATTCATCATTCATCATTAATGTTTTGGGGGCAGGGGGGAGGCACTTTTCTATAATATAAATTATAGTATTTACAATAATTACTTTCACACATGAGTGTGATAAAAAAATGATAATATAATTTATAGAAAAGTGCATCCCCCCTGCCCCCCAAAAAACATCGCGACAAACTATAAAAGATTAATTGGAACATTTCAAAACAGCTTCTAAAAAAAAGAGTATATTTGCACAGTAATTCAGGTTGTCATCATACTATCGAAAAACACAATTCAGATAACTCAGTTAATAGTTCAAAATTATCTTAATTCTATTCATAATTCAAAATACATAATTCAAAAATAATATGGTTGGAAGATTTTTTGTCTCACTTCTCGTCATGGTGCTTTGTTGCGGAAGCATCGTGGCACAATCGTTCAAACTCAACCAAACAGGTTATTTCAACAACGAAGGTGTCGATGTCATGTCGTTCAGCGACTTCTATCCCGAAGGGCATCAAGGTGGCATCACCATTATCATGAATGGCAATCGTCTGTGCGCCAATGGCGACATCCGCTTCGAACCCACACCAGGGCAATGGCAACCTGTGCCGGCCCAACTCGAAAGGAAGGTCGAGTCGGATCGAATCGTCACCACATTGGCTTATCCCGACTCCACCCGACACAACACAGGATTCAACCCGATGTTCTATCCCGATGTCCAGCTGAAGTATAAAGTCACCCTTGAGCCCAAGGGAAAGGGACTCCTCGTCACGGTTGATTTAGACAACCCGATTCCAGCCGAACTCATTGGAAGGGCTGGCTTCAATCTGGAACTCTTCCCCGGCGAATTGTTCGGCAAGCCCTGGATTATGGACGAGCGGACAGGAGTGTTCCCCCAACAACCCAATTCCCCCGTCATCGCGCAAAAGAGCTATCTCGACATTTCCTTGGGCGATTTCAAGCCGCAGAAGAGCCAAAGCGCAGACCTCGACCATCTCAATGCCACAGGCTACAGCCCCTATAAGGCCGACGAGGTGATAGCAGAGCCGTATGCCACAGGACGGAACTTTGTGCTGAACCCAAACGACAGACTGGGCAAGATAACCTTCAGGACACTGACCTCTGACTTAAAACTGTATGACGGACGAATGAATCACAACAACGGGTGGTTTGTCTTGCGCTCCGACATCCCTGCAGGAGCAACGGCAGGAGCCGTGAAATGGTACATCGAGCCGGAGGTTGTCGCAGGCTGGCGATACAAGCCGGTGGTACAGACATCGCAGGTGGGGTATCTTCCCACCCAACCCAAGACTGCCATCATCGAGACCGACAGAAGGTCGGGCCTGCTTCCGGAAGCCACCCTCGTGAGGCTCGATGCCACCGGCGAGCACACCGTCAAGCACATGCCCGTAGAAAAGTGGCAGGGCGAATTCCTGCGTTACAATTATGCCAAAGTCGATTTCTCCGACGTGCAGACTCCGGGGATATATTCGATACGTTATGGCGAGAGTTCTTCCACGCTGTTCCGCATAGACAGTGACGTATATGACAGGGGCGTGTGGCAACCAGTGGTGGAGTACTTCCTGCCTGTCCAGATGTGCCACATGAGGGTGTCCGAGAAATACCGTGTATGGCACGATGCCTGCCACATGGACGATGCAAGGATGGCCAAGGAGGGAAACCTCATTGACGGCTACGCCCAGATGCCCGACAACATGACTCCGCACGATGCCTTTGATATCGTTCATGGACTGAATGTAGGTGGATGGCACGATGCCGGCGACTTCGACCTGAGAGTGGAGTCGCAGTCGGGCGAATGCTATGTCCTTACCATGGCATACGAAATGTTCCATCCGGAAATAGACGTCACAGCCATCGACCAGGGCAAACACACCGTGGAGATACACCAGCCGGATGGGAAGAACGACATCCTCCAGCAGATTGAGCATGGTGCCTTGACGGTTGTCAATGGATACCTGGCATTAGGACGGCTTTACAGGGGCATCATCTGCAATACACTCAGGCAATATGTCCTCCTGGGTGACGCATCGGCCATGACCGACGGCGTTTTGGGCACCAACGACGACCGATGGGTGTTCACGGAAAACAACCCTGGCCGCGAGATGAACACGGCCGCCGCACTGGCCGCCACTTCCAGAGCCTTGAGAAACTTCAATGACACACTGTCGGCACATTGCCTCGGAATAGCACGCGAGATATTCGACTCGCAGACTACAGGCTCCAATGCCACCCGCTTCAACTTGGGAAAGGTACAGGCCGCAACAGAACTCTACATTGCCACCGGTGAGCGGAAGTATCTTGACTTCATACTTGCCCACTGGGACAACTGCATCAACTCGATTGGCAATTGTGGGTGGTATCTGGCCAGAATAGAGAAGACACTCGATGCACAAAAGAAATATGGGAAGCAGACAATGGCCTTTAGGGAGGCCCTCAAGACCTACAGCGAGTCGCTGAAGAAGCAGAGCATGGAGACTCCATACGGTGTGCCCTATAAGCCAAACATCTGGGGGGCAGGATGGAACATCGAGTCGTTCGGCTACCGTCATTACTTCCTTGTGAAGGAATATCCGGACATTTTCTCGGGAGAACAGGTGTTCAACGCCCTGAATTTCGTGCTCGGTTGTCACCCTGGCATCAATCGGAGGTCGTTTGCCGGCGGGTCGGGAACGGAATCGACAATCGTGGGATACGGATTGAACCGTGCCGACTGGTCGTACATTCCCGGAGGGGTCGTGTCGGGCACGGCACTTATCCGACCCGATTTCCCCGAACTTCTTGTATTCCCTTATCTCTGGCAACAAGTGGAGTATTGTCTGGGAGGCGATTCCACCCATTACATGTTCCTTGTGATGGCGGTAAAGGATTTGTTGATGTGATCCGTTGACTACGAGCGACGGATGGGGACGTGTCGGGAAAACCACAAACGGCATCTACCACGACCGCATCATCGACATACTGCTCTGCGACGACGTTCATATCCACACCGATCGTCTCACATTGCCTCATCCGCTCATGTATGGGCGCGAGTTTGTGATGAAGCCGCTGCAGGAAATCATGGTGAACGGTGGATTATCATGAAAAAGTGTGGCACATAAATCATGGTTCCGACAGAAAAACACACGATGGATAGCATCATGTGTAAGGAAACATATTATTTTTGCACCGAAAAAATACAATTAATGTTAGTGATATGAAAAAGTTTTTTGTAACGATGGCGGTACTTGTGTCCGCCACGATGTTGTCGGCACAAAACGTGTTGCCCAACGATCCTGCGGTGAGGGTTGGGAAACTCGACAATGGGCTGACTTATTTTATCCGCCACAACGACAAGCCCGAGCAGAAGTGCGAGTTCTACTTGGTGTCGAAGGCGGGGGCCATCAATCAGGACAAGGGGCAGGACGGCTTGGCCCACTTCTTGGAACACATGTGCTTCAACGGCTTGAAGAACCTTCCCGGCAAGCAGATGCTGGAGTATCTGCAGAGCATCGGCGCGGCCTTTGGTCCCAACATCAATGCCGGTACCGGCATTGACCAGACAAGCTACATGCTCAACAACATTCCCGTGGTTCGTGAGGGCATCATCGACACTTGTCTGATTGTGATGCACGACTATTCGCACTTCGTGCTCAACCAGCCGGCCGAGATCGACGCCGAGCGTGGTGTCATCTTGGAAGAAAAGCGCACCCGCAACACCGCCCAGTGGCGTATTGCCGAGCAGTCGCAACAGTATCTCTATCCAGGCACGAAGTATGCCAACGCCTACAAGGACTTGATCGGCTCGGAGGAAACCCTGAAGAACTTCAAGCCCGAGACATTGGTCGATTTCTACCACACTTGGTATCGCCCCGACAAGCAAGCCGTGATTGTGGTGGGCGACATCGATGTGGATCAGATTGAGGCGAAGCTGAAGACGTTGTTTGCCGACATTCCTGCGGTGGAGAATCCGCGCGAGATGGCCGACATCGTGGTGCCCGACAATGCTGACCCCATCATCGGCATCGTCACCGACCCCGAACTCAACGGCAACTCGTGCGAGTTCTTCTGGCGTCGTCCTGCCATCCCCGTGCAGGTACGCAACACCGACCAGGCCTACGTGGCCTCAATCATCGACGAGGTGATAGAGACTGTGATGGATGAGCGTTTCTCCGACATTGCCACTCGTCCCGACGCACCGTTCCTCAATGCCGGTTTTGGCAGTTCCAACCTCATCAAGACTTGCGATGCCGCCATCGGCAGCGTGTCGTACAAGAACGAGGGCGACGTTGCCGCCATCAAGGCTTTTCTGTATGAGATAGAAAAGGTCCGCCGTTATGGCATCACACAAGCCGAATACGAACGTGCGAAGAGCAAGATGGTCTCGGCTTACGAAAAGCGGCAGGAGGGTGCCGAGACCCGCAAGAACGCCGAGTTCATCCAACCCATCATGGGGTATTTCCTGCAAAACGAGCCTTACATGGAACCTGCCACCGAGTGCCAGATTGTCAAGACCATACTCGACCAGATTGCTCCGGCCATCGTGAACCAGGTGGTGCAGGCCTATATCACCGACAAGAACATGTCGGTCATCCTGCTCGGACCAAGCACCGTGGCCCATCCCACGGAGCAAGACATCAAGGACATGCTCGCTGCCTCGCGCAGCATGGAGATAGAGGCTCCCAAGGAGGAGGCCGGCATGGAACCGCTGCTCAACCCTGACGAGGTGAAGGCTGGCAAGCTGAAGGCTACCAAGGCTTCGGTCTCGGGCTCCACCGAGTGGACGCTGGACAATGGTGTGAAGGTGGTGGTGCTGCCTACCCAACACAAGAAGGATGAGGTGTTGCTCTCGCTCGACCTTCCCGGAGGCAAGTCGCTCATTGAGACTGCCGACATCTGCTCGTTCGAAAGCAACATATTCTCTACAGTGCGTGCCTTGTCGGGAGTGGGCAAGTTCTCCACACAGGACCTGACGAAGGTGTTGGCCGGCAAGATGGTACGCATGTCGATGTACATTGGCGACGACAGCCATGGATTCAGTGGTTCATCCACACCCAAGGACATCGAGACAGCCCTGCAGCTGCTCTACCTCAACTTCACGCAACCTCGCTTCGACGAAGGCGAGTATCAGGTGGCACTGAACCAGCTGAAGGCATACTTGGCAAATGCAGCTAAGAATCCGCAGTTTGTGTTCTACCAACATGTTACGGAAGCCACCGAACCGGGCGAGCGCAACAGCTTCATCAGCGAGGAGGTGATGGCGAAGGCCAAGCTCGCGACGATGGAGCGGGTGGTGAGGCAGACCCTCTTCAAGGATGCGGCCGGGGCCGTGTTGTATGTGGTGGGCAATGTCGATTTGGACACCCTCCAGCCGTTGGTGGAGAAATATGTGGGTTCGTTGCCGAAGGGCAAGAAGGCCGCCAAGTACATCGACCGTGGCGAGCGTCCGCGCATGGGCGAATACGAGGATCGTTTCGAAGTGGCCATGCAGGCACCCAAGGTTTCGGTACTCCTGTCGTATCTGAAGGAAATGCCTGCCACCGTCGAGAACCGCATGGGGCTGACAGCCTTAGGCTACATCCTCAACATGGTCTATACCGACACTCTCCGCGAGGAGGAAGGAGGCACCTACGGTGCAAGCGTCGATAAGGAGTTCGAGCGTTTGCCACAGCCCATGGCATCGCTTGTGGTGATGTTCGACACCAACAAGCAGCAGGCTCCCGCACTTGAGAAGCTGGCCCGCAAGGGACTGGAAGACATCGCCAAGGGCAATCTCTCCGACGAGTACTTCAACCGCACTGTCGAGTTCTTTAAGACCCAGTTGCCGCAGCAGCGCATCACCAACAGCTATTGGAGCAAGTGTCTGCAGACATACTATCGTTGGGGCGAGGACTACGATGCCGACCTTGAGGCGGCCATCGGCAAGCTGTCGAAAGCCCAAATCGTCGAGACAGCCAAGCAGCTCGTAGAGTCGGGCAACTTGGTGTCGGTAGTAATGGGACCAGCCGAGAAGTAATTCCCTCCATCGTGCTTCAGGCACGACAGATACCTACAGGCAAAGGCTTCGCCTTGAGGATTCACCCTCTTGGCGAGGCCTTTGTAGTGTTGGAGAGTTGGGAAGGTTCAGGATTGTTTCAGCGCGAATCGCCGTAGTGCTTGGCTGAGTCCGTCGGCATCGACATCGGCCGTCACGTAGTCGGCATGTCGCTTCACTTCGTCGGACGCATTGCCCATGGCCACTCCGATGGCGGCAACCTCTATCATGGGCACATCGTTGTAGCCGTCGCCCACAGCCATTGTCTCTGTGGGGTCGAAGCCGAAGTGTCTGGCCATCACCTCAATGCCTAAGGCTTTGTTGGTGCCGTTGCCTACGATATCTACAAAAGGTGTTGTCCAACGTTCGGTGTGGCAGTGGGGCATCAGTGTCAGAAACCGTTCCTCTTCCTTGCCTGGCAGGCAGTAGGCGGTGAACTGCATGATGCCCAGTCGCGTGGCGGTTTCTTCGGGGTTGGCCGCATGGGCGAGGTCGGGGAAGTCGGAGTAAGGTCCGATGTCCGACAGGGTGAGTCCGCCGGTGGCGAACGAGTTTCTTACGGCAGGATGTTGTGGCAGGTGGATGTAGATATGTCGTGACGCAATGCCCACCAAGGGCAGGTTGTGGGTCTGTACGAAGCCGATGGCTTGAGCCACGTCGGTGGGATACATGGTGGCGCAACTGATGTCCGTCCCATCCGCATCCACGCAGTTGGCTCCGGTGAGGCACACCATGCCGTCGGCTTCTATGCCGTGGATGTTTGCCATGAACTGTTTGGCACGGCTCGTACACAGAAACACCTTTATGCCTGCCCTCCGCACCTCGCGGATGGCTTCCATGGTGCTTTGTGGAATGGCATGTCGGCGGATGGAGATGATGGTTCCGTCGATGTCGAGAAAAATGGCTTTTATCATGTCTGTCTTGATTGTCTTTGTGCTCAGCATTTGAATAATTTT
>JAUNNV010000094.1 GCA_030531335.1 Bacteroidales bacterium | reverse complement strand
ATTTATACATCTACATAATACTTATTTCCAAATAAATTTAAACAGCTTCTTAATAGAAGATTGCAAAAAATGGAACAGAAAATGACCCTTGTTTACATGCTTACAGCACAACGCACAGAAAAATCATAAGGATTCAAAAATAAATCGAAGCGATTCGGAGATGTTCTTGCAGATATATGAGATTATTTTCGTAGCTTTGCAAAGCTGAGTTATGTACTTTATGAAAAAATTCAATACTACGGGCACATGCCGCCCCAGCGAGCATTATATGGTGGACATCACCGAACGTCTGGAAATCATCCGTGGGATGGTTGCCAATGGTGATTATTTCTGCATCAACCGAGGCAGACAGTATGGAAAGACCACCACGTTGGAAGCTATCAAAAAACAACTTTCAGACGAGTATCGCGTATTTAAGATTAGTTTTGAAGGAGTTGATGACAGTTATTTTGAGAATGCTACAACAGCAAATGCGGCATTCCTTAGGTTATTGCGGCGAGAAACACGTAATGCCCCATTAGACGACAAAGTCAAAGAGTTACTTGATGAAGTGGCTCCAAGAGGTTTGAAATCTGTTGACGGCTTTGATTTTACCGATATTGTGGCAGAACTTTGCGAGCTCTCTTCGAAGCCGATTGTCGTTTTGATTGATGAGGTTGATCAAGCAGGCAACAATGATGGGTTCATCAAATTTCTTGGAGGATTGCGAAGTTTGTATCTTGACCGTGACAGTCATCCCACCTTCCAATCCGTCATCCTCGCCGGCATCTATGACATCAAGAATCTCAAACTGAAGATTCGCACTGAAGACGATCATCAGTATAATTCGCCTTGGAACATTGCTGTTCCTTTTGACGTGGACATGAGTCTTTCTGCAAAAGGTATTGCCGACATGTTGGCTGAATACAAGGCTGACCACAACCTGTCGTTTGATGAAGCGTTTGTCGGTCAGATGATACGTGACTATACCGCTGGCTATCCCTTCCTTGTAAGTCGTATCTGCCAGATTATCGATGCACAACAATACACATGGGACAAGGAAGGCTTGCTGAAGGCAACTCATGACCTTCTTGTCGAGCGTAACACGCTGTTCGATGACATGGTTAAGAAGCTTGACCAATTCCCAGAACTGAAAGAGCTGCTTCGAAACATCCTCTTTGAGGGTAAAACCAGAACATTCCATACAGATGAGAAGTACCTTCAGATAGGCCTGATGTTCAACTTCCTTGCCAACAACAATGGAACGGTTGCAATCGCCTGCCGCCTTATGGAAACTCGTCTGTACAATTTATTTATCGGTGAGAACGAGACTTCAAAGATATTCTCCCTTGGGCAGATGGACAAGAACCAATTCGTCCATGATGGCTATATCGACATGCGACTTCTCATGGAGCGTTTCTGCGTCCATTTCAACGAGATATACCGACCTGGGCACGATGATCAGTTTGTAGAGGACAACGGCCGTAAGATTTTCCTCACCTACCTGCGCCCTATCATCAACGGTATAGGCAATTACTACTGCGAAGCACAGACCCGTGACCTCACCCGTACCGACATCATCATAGATTATCTCGGTCAGCAGTATATCATCGAACTGAAGTTATGGCGAGGACAATCGTATAACGAGCGAGGCGAGAAGCAATTGTCAGAATACCTCGAACGTTACAATCTCAAAACCGGCTACATGGTCAGCTTCTGCTTCAACAAGAACAAGCAGTCGGGACTACTGCCACCTGTAGAACTGAACGGTCGCACATTGATTGAGGCAATAGTGTAAATCAAACTTACGAATTAGTTTTTCAAGTTTCTCATGTGTGGTTTTAGCTGGGAGCCAACACTATGAGTAACCGGGTACAAGTTCGGAGCGCAGCGAGGAAGATGTGTCCGGACAGGGAATCGCCCGGAAATCGGTGGCTGGAAGTCACGACATCGATTGCAGAAGGCAAGGTACTGCCTTCCAGGTAGAATGGATGGTGGCCGCCCAGTCCGAGGGCTTTGCCCTCGGTTACTCACAGTACAGCCCTCCAGGCAGGACAAGCGAAATTCTTGAATTAGTTTTAAGAAAAACTTTGTAAGTAATTGTAAAAAAAACAACTTCCTTAGGTTCCCATATCTATGAGCACTTGATAAGATAGTTCCACATAGGCAGCGAGTTTTTGGCTATTGTTACAACAAAACCAATCAGAGCCAGAAACAAGTTTGTTACTGGGCTCTAAAGGGAAAAGTACTGGGCTCAAAAATTTTTACGGCTCTCTCGCAAGGGAAATCCCGGGCAGGAAATCGGGGAGTGTATCCTGAGGCTATAGGATTCACTCCCCGATTACGATGTCGTGCTTGTCTGCCAACCGGGGTCGGGGAGCTATAGTCTGCAAACCAAGGTCTCACCCGCCTTGCAGCGGTATGTCTTGATGGTTTTCCCTGCTCGCTCTATGCGTACTTGGAGCGAATCTCCTTGCCGACGCGATACGCTGATGGAGAAAGGTCCGCCGGCGAAGGCATCGATGTGGTTGAGCGACATCTCATTCCAAGCCTTGGGCAATTGTGGTGTCAAGGTGAAATCGCTGAATCCTGTTGGCCGGATGCCAAACAGTCCTTCCGTGATAATGCGGCAGTAGAGCCCACTCTCGGCCGACAGGTGTCGCTGGCTGCCTTCGGGCCATGCTTCGATGGCGTAGGGCACATGCTCGCCCAGCAGGCGGTTCATGGAGTATTCGTGCAACTTCTGGGTCGCCGTCTCTCTGTCGCCTGCTGCAAACACGCCACGCAGTCCGTACAGGGCCGAGCGGTCCCAGAAGGTCTCGCTACCCGACTGGCTCAGCAGGCCGTTGCTTGTCCACATCTGTGGAGAGAACAAGGCTCGGATTGTGCCTTCCTTTCTCTCGAAGATGCCCATGGTGAGTGGTGTGCATATCCACGAACGGAGTTGTGTGTTTCCTTTGTAATATTGGTAAGTGTCGAAGCCTTCTACCGAGGCAGAGAAATAGTCGTTGATGGCTTGTTTCAGCTGTGCCGCTTGCTTTTTGTAGATTGTCGAGGCCTCGCCCAACTCCTTGGCCAGGTACGAAGCCGACACCAGTGCGTCATAGTAGAGGCACGAGGTGTTCAGGTTGGCCTTGCCCGAGGGGAAGCGTCCCTCCAGCTCGTCGGAGTCCGATGCCACCACCCCTTCGGTGGTGAGCTTCCTGTGGCAATATTCCAGACACCATTCGATGAGCGGCCACAATTGCTTGGCTTCGCTTCGGTCGGCTCGTGCCAAGGCATACCGTGAGGCTCCGTAGGCTATCATGGCGGCATCGCCCCGGTCGCCCGCGCCGTTCCAGATGTCTATGCCCTCGGCAATGATTGAACTCGGAATGGGCTTGTATTCATCGTTCATGAATCGGGCGAAGTGCAGGTAGGCGTTGAGCGCGGACTTGTTGCCGGTTTCGTATCCCAAGAAGGGGAAGAACGGATTCACATATTCCGCCTGGTCGTTGGCCCAGATGGCCGCATAGTACGACTCGCCTCCAGGACCATGCATGTAACCTCCTTTGGTTTTGTATATGCTTTCCGATGCCCGCACCTTGGCGAATGAGAACATCGTGTTGATGGTCTCGTCGGGCGAGTGGAACATCAGTTTCTCTTGCACTTCCTTTACGAATGTCAGCCGTTGCTGTTCTTCTTTCGCCACATCGGCCACGATTTCCGTTTGTCCCTGCCGACGACCTTGTATTGTCACGCTGAATTCACACGTTTCCTGTGGCCTCAATTCCGCGATTCCTGCCGATTTCATCGTGCATGTCAGTGTGTAGCTGCCATCCACTCCTTTCGCTGCGTCGGTGTGGTATTCCTGCTTGTTGTCGGGTATGTTCACTACAATGTTTTTGTCGCTGATGTTGCGTAGGGTATAGCGTTCGCAAAGCATCGGCAGGGTGGTCGATGGGAACAATGTGCGCGTCAGCTCCACCACCTTCGGTGCCGGCCGTTTATCCACGGTGCTGATGTGTCGGCCAATGGCATATTCGCTCACTACCGTCAGTCGGCCGTCGAGTCGCACCTGTTTCACGCTTTCATGCTGTAGGGTTCTTCCGTTTACCAGCAGCATGGCTGCGTAGTCGGTTGCAAAGCGTCGCATCAGGCTGGCGTGGGTGTTGTTGGGAATGGTGCGGAGCAGTGGCCACACCATCGATCGTTCCAGGGCAAAGGAGCCGTCGGCTCTTACGCCGTAGCGCAGCACCACCGATACCTGTTCGCCACTCATCTCTATATGGTCGTCGTGGGGCAGTTGTGTATTCACGTTCCACACGATTGAACCGTTTTTCTCGATGGCCCACCTGTTTTGGGCGACACCGCTCAGGCCGATTAGTGAGCCGATAATCAATAGGGTAAGTCTTCTCATGGTCCTAAGGCTATTTGATGGATTTCAGTCTCTCAATGTTCTTCCCGTCGAGAATGTAGTCGCCCTCGTTGAAATGCTGGTTGTCGGGTAGCGTGGAGGCATCCTTGCCTGTGCCTTTCCGCATCAGTTCCTTCAGCTCGGGCAGGTGGTGCTGATACACGCCACGTGGCTTCACCTGGTGCTTCTTGCAGATTGAGGCGGCCATGCCCACCACCTCGCCCATCATGGCGATGTTGCGCATCAGGCGGGTCGAGCCCAGTGTGACGTGGGTGGTGCTGATGTTGCGTCCGGCCATGAACAGGTTGTCCACGTTGCGTGAGTAGAGGCAGCGGTAGGGTACGTCATACACCCTGATGGGATTCGATTTGGTCTCGGCCTTGAACTCCTGTCCGGGAAAGTGCTTGGTGTTCACACGGTCGGGGAAGTGCAGGTCGAAATGCCAGTTGATGGCGAACGAGGCATCCTCGTGGAACACGTGCTTATCCACATCGTCTTGCTTCAAGATATAGTCGCCCAGCAGGCGGCGCGACTCGCGCTTCCCGGCCACGTAGGCCACCCAGTCCAGCGCACGGTTCGCATAGCGTGACTTGCCCGAGAAATGGTTTTTCAGGTAGCTCCAGTTGGAGTAGATCACCAACATGCCATAGTCGCGGATGCGCTCAAAGTCGTATATCTGGTCGAAGTTCATGCCTGTCTCCCAGGTCCATTCGCCCATCTTCACGTCCAGGCAATTCTCTTCGTTGAAGGTCAGTCCATAGATGAATTCTGGGAAGTGGCTCTGCCGGTCGGTCTCTACCGAGTACCACTGCACCGATGCGCCCATCGTCAGCTTGTCGGCTTGTTCGGGTGCGAGCGATTCGCCGAATTCATCGCGTCCCTCGCGTCCCATTCGGTAGTCGGCACCAGCCATGAAGCCAAGGTTGGCATCGCCTGTGCAGTCGCTGAAGAGTGGTGCGGTCAGTCGTAGCTCGTCGCCATTCTCGGTGTGGCGCACAATCACGGCCTTGATGTCCTGTCCTGCCATTTCCACCTGTATGGCCCGATAGCAGCTGAAGAGTCTCACATTCGGTTCGGCAGCGATGAAAGCCGTCTTCTTCTCATCCTCATATTGTGCTGCAGGCTGTGCGTTGCCGCCTTTCGAATGTCCGAACTCGCGAAGCATCCTGCCCAGTGCGGGGTAGGTACCAATCTCTATCTTGCCGCCCAAGTGTACGCGCACCTCCGAACTGTTGTTGCCACCCAGTATGTGGCGGTCGTGCACGAGTGCCACCTTCAGTCCCAGTCGGGCTGCCGACACGGCGGCGCACATGCCACCTATGCCGCCACCTACCACTATTAGGTCGAATTGTCCGCCATCGGCGGCCTGTCGGGGCAGTGTGCCGTGTTGCCGTCGGAAATCCTCCATTTCATCGATCCCATCGGGCAACTTGGGCTCTTTGTCGGTGGTCAGCAACAAGGCATCGCACCGTCCGTCGAAACCTTTCAGGTCGTGTAGCGCAAGGGTGTTCGTGCCTTTTTTCAGGGTGGCCGTTCCGGCGTATTGCCATCCCCATGTCGTACCCTTCGTGCCCAGCACGCTCTTGAGCATCTTGCCGTTCACCTTCACTTGGAAGGCTCCCGGGCCTTCCTCCTTGCTCCATGGTGCCGTCCAGTTGAATGTGCGTACCCACACGCCGTAGGTGCCTTTCTCGTTGATGTCGATGGTTGTCTGTGCATCGGCCACAGGCTTGCCCATGCCATGTGCTATGAGGTAGGACGACCCCATCAAGTCCATGAACTGCTGATCGACCCTCCAACCACCTTTCTCGCTAAAACTCTCCGTTTCCACCAAGTAGTCGGTGGCCCACAACGGCATGGCCAGACACAAGGCCAGACTTGTCCAAAACCATTTCTTCATGTCTCTTTTATGTTTTTGATTAGAATAATCATCGAAGTGGAACCTGCACGTTGTACGAACATTCCATGACACCGTCTTCTCCCACCTTGCCTGCCGCCAGCAGCAGCACCGTGGGCTTTCCATGCTCGAACAGCAGTTGTGGGCGTTCCAGGTTGCTCATCTGTTCCACCTTGCCCGATTCCCAACGCAGTTCCAGTCCCATGGCAAAAGGATGTCTGGCCAACGACCAGTCCAGCCCGTTGGCCGACTCGAACAATGCCAGCGACTTTCCATGCTGTGTGAAAGCACCCTTCATGTCCTTCACCAATGCGTAGAACTTGCCGTTTTCGCACCACACGTATGGGTCTTCAGCGGGGAAATCTAACCCTTCGATGGTGAAGGTCGGCTTCATTTGTTTCGTGAACGGCCCCGTCGGACTTTTCGCCGTAGCGGTCAGGTGTACCACCGGGCCACCGAACGGCATCGGGCGATGTTTCCCCACGGCCTTATATACCATGAGGTAACTGCCGTCGGGACATTCCGTAATGGCAGGATTCGAGGTCATCAGCGCATCGGCAGCCAGACTGTCGGCCGACACATCAATCAAAGGCCGGTCGAAACGCTTCCATGGGCCGTCGGGTGTGTCGGCCACTGCCACTCCGATGCGTTGGTTGTTGCGGTGGGTGAAGTTGAGCGAGCCTTTCGGCGAGGGTACACCGTCGCCCGTATTGCCCATGTAGTACAGGTAATATTTGTTGCCAAACCGATGCACCGTGGGGTTGTGTGTGCACAGTCCGTCCCAATATTCCGCGCCACGTGCAGGCAGGGCTACATCGCGGTGGGTGAACGGACCAAAAGGCGTGTCGGCTGTGGCGTGTGCCACTTCCGAATGGGTCACCCACGAGTTGAATCCCAAATCCTTTCTCCAACGCGAATAGAACAGGTGATACGTTCCGGCATCGTCCTTCACCATCGTCCCACACCAGATGAAGTAGTCCGGATTTACCATTCGGGCTGTTTCGGGCAGTGGCTGCACCGTGGCATGGAAGTCTAAGTCTGGCTCTTTGGCTGCACATGCCGCCAGCACACACAGGCTCAAGGCAAGCAGTAGTCTTTCAAATATCATGTCTCTATTGAGTCCAACTTCAACAAACATGTGCAAATTTACAATAATTTCCGAATCGCACTTGCTTTTTGAGATACAGAATTTAATCTATTGCACCTTTTCGAGTGTGGGAACAGAGTACTTTTCTCCTTCTACCTCCACAACTTTCGTAATCGCTGGTTCGGGATTCTCACCGATGCCATTCCCTACCACAAAGAAATGCTTGCGCAGTTCTGTCAGCAATGCCTCGTTGTTACCCTCTGGATCGTCTTTGTCAAGAGCCAGGGAGAACACCTCATCATTACCGAAGGGAGTGAATATCTTGCCGAGTGTCTGTTGGAAGTGTTCCTTCAGATACTGCTTTGCATCAACTCCAGAATGAGCTTGCATAGCATAGAAAGAGTATTGTTCGGTTAGCATCTTCTGAATCTCTGTTCTGAACATATCTCTGGCCTTGGTCTTCCATGCTTCTTTCTGAAGACTGTTATTCCTTGCATACAATGAGACAACATAGAGAAAGTTCACATCGTAGTGACAGATAAGGAGAGTGTCCCTATCGAACAGTCGGTTTTGGAAGTGTCTGTTCGAGAAGTGTGTGTTCTGCTTGTCTGTTATCTCAATCTCGTCCTTGTAACTCAGTTCCTTGTTCAACTTGGCACTGATGAAAAAGTTCGGTATCACGTTATAGCCTTCGGTCACGTCATCACGCAACTTAGGCACTTTGCCAAAGTTCTTTTTGTCATATTGCAGATCCTTGTCGTCTCTATCATCGTTCATGAAGAGATTCAGATTCCATTGGATGACATTTCTTGCGTATGTAAATTGCTTATAAACTGATTCCTTACCAATCTGAATGCCACGTTTGTAATACTTTGAATCACCAATGTAATAAATCGGCTTGTCCTCTTCGTATGTGGTCAATCCTTTATAGCTATATATATGGTCTATTCTCTTGCCGTCATCCTGCTCCTTTAGACCTGTAGGAATGTTTCTGTCACCCACCAGTTCGTCAATGATTGACTCAAAGACGATGTTGAAGTTCTTGACCAGGAGGTATTCCTTCTGCTCTGAACTTACATAGATTTGTCGGGCAGAATCAAGGAATGCATAGCACAAATCCCACAATTCAAGAGCCTTGTCCGAGAAATACTTGTATTTTATCTGCTTCAATCGCATTTTGCCCATACCGTTCAAATACACTTTGAACTGCTTACCTGTAATCAACTCAAAGTTGCAGTTGATGTCAACAGGGAATCCGTAGTGCTCATGGATATAGTTCAAGATGGAGAAGAAGATGACAAGCAACTCTTCGTCGAAGTTGATCTGTCTCTTCTTGTTGACTGGACGCAGATACACAGCATTGCTGTCTTGAATGATGGCAGGTGTAGTTGCTATGGTGCGGTTCCAGTTTATCTTGTTGAAGCCAGCATGTATGTTGCGCAGTACATAGAAGAAGAAATCCTGGTTGTCCTTGTTGAATTGCACCAACGACAGAAGAATGTCAAGGAACGTATTGCTCAGATGCCTACCACCCTTTCCGACTTCTGCTATCTTCTTGTGATATATGATATTTGTCTTGTTCCGCTTGTCATTATGGAACACCACAATTGCACGGTATATCCATACGGCAAACTCATAGATGAAGTCCTTCTCTTGCTGAGTCAAAGGATTATGGGCATTGAGATTGATGATCTCTTCCGGAGCATACTTGCCAAAGACAAGTTCCTTGCCATCCACATCCTCTAACAGCACCTTTGGAAGGATAAACACGCAGTCACGAACACCCTTGTCGGTATTGTAGAAATAGCCGACATAGTTCACACTGACGTAACCTTCTACATTCTCCAGAGCGTCGATGCCCTTCAGGACGTCCTTCACGTCAGCGGCTGCATATTTATGTTCTTCAATGATTATGCGCATCGTTATACCTTATTGATATTATTATTCAAACAAAACAACCCAGTATCCGTTTTTCTTTCCGTCTTGACGTTTTAGCATTCCAAGTTCTTGCAAGCGGCCTATAGCAGAA
>JAUNNV010000093.1 GCA_030531335.1 Bacteroidales bacterium | reverse complement strand
CCGACAATCCGGCCGTTGCCTGCACGAAAAGCATAATCGGCGGCAGCCATACAACCGAGGGCGGCAAACCGGCTTCGCCGCAAGTGGCGCATGGGCCTACAACCGATGTTCTTCGTGTGGGAACTGTTGCATGACTAAGGCATCCAATTCTGTACAGGACGACAGAAATTACTGGGCTCAAAAGAAAATTTTCCGGCCTCTAAAAAATAATTAGAGGCCGGAAAATTTTTCTTACAGGCCTTTCATCGGGAAATCGCAAAGCGGTAAGTGCCCTTGGTGGGTTGTTGCTTGGCAATGAGAACGATGCGATAGAGCATCGGTCCCCAGGAGTGAGCCAGGATGTTGTCGTTGAGGGGTATTTCCTCAACGACAGCCTTGAACTGGTGGGCATCGTATGCGAGACGGGCTGTGAGCCTTTCCGTGCGAATGGCGACAATCCCCCCCAGGCTGTACCGATGGCCTGCCCCAGGTGAGGAAGTTGACGGTGTTGGGTGTCATGACCTTGGACTCGGTGGGATATGATGGTGGGCAGGTTGGGTGCGAAGGTGGCTATTTTCTGCGAACTACCAAAACAATTTTGTTTTTTTGATGTGTGTTATTTGTAATTTTTGATGTAATCTATTTCCATTTCGCACTTTCTTTCGTTTCTTTGTTGTATTTTTGGCACAGAATCACATGTAAAGACATACGGAAATGAAAAGGAATTTATTGTTGTCAGTGGCTTTGAGCATTGCATTCTTGTGTCTGCAGGCACAGACAAAGGTTGGCAAGGCCCACGCCGACCCCACAAAATCAATCTGCCTAAGTTGTTATCACTTTCATCCTCGCTGGACAGACAACTACGGCGACAGCATCGAAAAACGATACGAGGAATTCGAGGACGTAGTGAAGGCTGGATATTTCAACTCCATCATCGTCGAAAAGGAATATGTCAATGACGATGAGTTCTGGAGAATCATTCTTGAAAACGAGTGTACGGTTTGGCTCAACATCTACGATTCGTTTTATAGCAGCAAGAGTAGCTTCGAGGCTTGGGTCAGGCCTTTCTCCGACGCTCTTGACGTCCTAAGGAAAAACCAAGAACGTTGGGACAGATTCTTGGGTTTCCATTTCGACGAGCCTATTTGGAGAGGACAGTCGAACGCCGACTTCCTCTACGAGACCAAGGCCTTGACCGAGATGTATGCCAAGAGAATCTACCCGGTTTTCGCGACAGGCGAGTTTTCCGGCAATGAGGGGAACGCCATGCAGCTGGAGATGGAAGCCGAGGGCATGAGAAAGGCCATCCCGGAGGCTCTCGCATACGTAACCGACATTGGCTTTGATGCTTACTGCATGGACGTGCGCGACGAGTACAACTATGGTGGACAGAAATCCCATCTGGCCAAAGTCGAAAAGGAATTTCCGGGGGTTGTCGATGGCAAGACCTATTACAGCAAGCAACTCGAATATTTGGTGAGAATGGTGGGTCATGATGTGAATGTATGGCTCTACCCCAATGCCTACACCACGCTGCTCTGGAGGGGAGGCAGGGCCGGTGAGGAATACTGCATCGCACAGCTTCGTGAAATGGCGAGAATCATCAAGGAATATCCCCACATAGGCGGTTTGGCCCTCTACACCTATTACCAGTTCGGCAATCCCAAGGAGTTGGGCCTCCAGTCGCATCTGGTAGTGACCGACAGCAAGGGCAACCAGAAGCTCCGTCCGCAGGAAGAGAAATGGTACGATTATTCCAGGGCCCTAAAGCTGATGTGCGAGGAGTTCAAGTCGAAGGAAAGCAATGCCATTGGGAGTGCCAGATAAGATTTTCGAAACAACTTCCGATTGTTTTTTTGTGAAATACGGCAAAATTGTGTATCTTCGGCACGAAAAATCGTTAAAACACGTACAGAAATGAAAAAGATCTTTTTATTGGTGGCCTTAAGTGTGGGCTGCATGTGTCTGCAAGCACAGACAAAGGATGGCGGCATCAGTGCCGACATGATGAACCAAATCAGGCAAGGGTATCAGGGAACAGCTGCACAGAAGGCCGCAAAAAACGCTTTGGCACACACTGCCATCGCAACCTTGGCCATGAGCGCCGACAACCTGAAAGCCGTGGATGACCATTTCACACATCGTGTTCCTACGACCGGCATCACGAACCAGCGCAGCTCGGGTCGTTGCTGGTTGTTCTCAGGACTGAATGTGCTGCGTTCGAGAATGATACAGAAATACGATTTGGGCAAGTTTGAATTCTCGCAAAACTATCTGTCGTTTCACGACCTGCTGGAAAAGGCGAACCTGTTTCTGCAAGGCATCATCGACACCCGCACGAAACCAATCGACGACCGCATGGTGGATTGGCTGTTTGCCAACCCTATTGGCGACGGAGGACAATTTACCGGCGTGAGCAATCTGGTGACAAAGTATGGGGTCGTGCCTAAGGAGGTGATGCCGGAAACCTTCCAAAGCGAGAACACTTCGGGCATGATGACCGTGCTGAAGATGAAACTCCGCGAGTTTGGACTGGAACTTCGCGGCATGAAGGACACGAAGCAGACACAAGCCCGCAAGACGGCCATGCTTACGGAAATCTACCGAATCCTGGTGGAATGTCTGGGCGTGCCTCCCACAGAGTTCGACTATACGCTTTACAACAAGAAGGGCGACGTGTTGAGCAGCAAGTCTTATACGCCGCAGGGGTTCTATCAGGAACATTTGGGCCTCGACTTGGAAAACAATTACGTCATGTTGATGAACGACCCAAGCCGCGAATACAATAAGGTGTATGAAATAGACTACGACCGCCATGTGTATGACGGACAGAACTGGCTGTATGTGAACTTGCCCATCGAACGCATCAAGGAAATGGCCATTGCCTCCATCAAGGACAACACGGCCCTTTACTTCAGCTGTGATGTCGGCAAGTTTCTCGACCGTGCAAAAGGCACATGCGACTTGAAGAACATCGACTATGCCTCGTTGTTCGACACCCAGTTCCCCATGGACAAGAAAGAACGGATCCAGACCCATGCCAGCGGTTCGAGCCATGCCATGACTTTGATAGCCGTTGACCTGGGCAAGCAGGGGGTTCCCGTGAAATGGATGGTGGAAAACAGCTGGGGAGAGACCGGTTGGAAAGGAAACATCATCATGACGGACGAATGGTTCAACGAATACATGTTTCGGCTGGTGGTGGAGAAGAAATATGTTCCGGCCGACGTGCTCGACATGTTGAGACAAAAGCCCACACTGCTGCCGGCTTGGGATCCGATGTTCATGCCTGAGGAATAAGGGGTATGCAGAGAGGCAAGCACTACGATGTGATTATTGTCGGGGGCGGTGTCACGGGAGCGGGAACCGCCCGCGATTGCGCCATGAGAGGTTTGAAGACCTTGTTGGTGGAGCGTTACGACGTTTCGGCCGGTGCCACAGGGCGCAATCACGGCTTGCTGCACAGCGGAGCGCGCTATGCGGTGACCGACCGTGAGTCGGCCGCCGAATGTATTCGCGAGAACCTCATCCTGAGCCGGGTGGCGCGCCATTGCGTGGAAGAGACCGATGGATTGTTCATCACCTTACCCGAAGACGACTTGGATTATCAGAAGTTGTTCATCGAGTCGTGTCAACGTGCCGGCATCAATGCCGAAGCCATAGACCCGAAAGAGGCCATCCGGCTTGAGCCCTCGGTGAATCCAGCCCTGATAGGAGCCGTGCGCGTGCCCGACAAGTCGGTGGATCCATTTCGGCTTACCACCGCCAACATCTTGGATGCCCGACTGCATGGCGCGGAAATTCTCACCTACTGCGAGGTCGTCGGCTTCATAAAAGACGGCAATCGGGTGGTAGGCGTGAACCTGGTAAACAACTACAACAAGACAAAGCTGACGGCATATTCGGAGATCGTCATCAATGCCGGAGGCATCTGGGGGCAGCACATAGCCGAAATGGCCGGAGCCAACATCAGCATGTTTCCCGCCAAGGGAGCACTGCTTATTTTCGGACATCGAGTGAACAACTTGGTGCTCAACCGTTGTCGGAAGCCTGCCGATGCCGACATTCTTGTGCCGGGCGATACCATTTGCATCATCGGCACCACGTCGAGCCGTGTGCCTTTCGACGAAGCCGACCACATGCACGTGACCCCCGACGAGGTCGATTTGCTGCTGAAGGAGGGGCAGAAACTGGCTCCGAGCCTTGCACAAACGCGCATACTGCGTGCATACGCGGGTGTCCGTCCGTTAGTGGCATCCGACAACGACCCTACAGGGCGGAGCATCAGCCGGGGCATCGTGTTGCTCGACCATGAGACCCGCGACGACATCCCAGGCTTCATCACCATCACGGGAGGAAAGCTTACCTCGTACAGGCTGATGGCCGAATGGGTGACCGACCTGGCCTGCAAGAAACTGGATAAGGAGAAAGCCTGCCAGACAGCCGATGTGTGCCTGCCAGGCTCAGAACCGGAGGAACCTCAGCCCAAGACCATCTTCAACTTTCCACCGCTCTTGCAGTTGGGACAGCGTGCGGCCAAGGGGCGGCATGGCACCATGAGCGAGAAGATTTCCGTCAAGACGGAGTACGACGGTTCTTTGGTGTGTGAATGTGAGGAAGTGTCGGTAGGCGAAGTGAACTATGCCATTGACGAGCTGCATGTGCACAACATGGTGAACCTGCGTCGCAGGACTCGGGTAGGCATGGGTACTTGCCAGGGCGAGTTGTGTGCCTGCAGGGCGGCGGGACTGTTGGCCAAGGCCAATGGATGTGCCATTCAGGCCGAGAAGGACCTTGCCTCGTTCTTGCAGGAACGCTGGAACGGCATGTACCCGATAGCATGGAACGCGACAATCAGCGAGGTGCAGTTCATTTCGTGGATTTACGAAGGAATGTGTGGGTTGGATAATATGGCAAACTGAAAATGAGATTCGATACAATTGTAATAGGTGGTGGGTTGAGTGGCCTGATGGCGGGCATCAACCTGATGCAACGAGGGCAGCATTGCCTGATTATCTCGTCGGGACAAAGCGCGTTGCACTTTTTCTCCGGCTCCATGGAACTGTATGGAGTGGAGGGCAACCCCATGGAGGCGATTGCACAACTTCCTGCCTCCCATCCCTACGCCAAGATAGGGATAGACAACGTACAAGCCATCGTCGATACGGTCAAACCCTTCTTTCAGGAAATAGGATTCATACTCAATGGCGATTCCAGGATGAACCATTACCGCATCACTCCAATGGGATTCTTGAAACCTGTGTGGCTCACGATGGAGGAATATGCGCATGTTACGGACAAGGAGAATTTCCCATGGCATCAGGCCGCATTGATCAACATCGAGGGATTCCTGGACTTCCATGCGTCGTTTCTGGCCGCAGGATTGGAGAAATGGGGCGTGGAGAGCCGCATCGCCAATGTCACGTTGCCCCAGTTGGAACACATTCGGAGGAATCCTACGGAGATGCGCTCGACAAACATAGCCAAAGTGCTTACCGGCGACGTCATCCAGCGGTTGGCCGCCGAAATCAATCTTGCCACGAACGATGCCGAAGTTGTCATCATGCCGGCTGTGGTAGGCCTGTATGGCAAGGAAGAGGTCAACAGCCTCAAGGACAAGGTCTATAAACCGCTCCGCTTCATTCCCACCATGCCGCCATCCGTGCCGGGCATACGTATGCAGATAGCCCTGCGCCATTTCTTCCAGAAGATAGGCGGCGTGTATCTGTTGGGCGACAGCGTGGAGAGTGGGATTATCCGCAAGAACCGCTTGTTGGGCATTTCCACAAGCAACCATGGTGAAATGCGTTTTGAGGCCGACAACTACATCATGGCCACAGGCAGTTTCTTCAGTCATGGACTGAAAGCTTCGGCCGATGCCATTTACGAACCCGTGTTGGGACTCGACACCGCATTCAGCGGGCCGCGTTCCAAATGGTATCATGAAAAACTGTTTGCCGAACAGCCTTACATGAAATTCGGCATCGCCACCGACGACGAGTTCCATGCCCTGAAAGACGGCATCGCCTTGCAAAACGTGTATGTGGCGGGAGCCGGACTGAGTGGATTCGATGCCATCAAGGAGGGTTGTGGCGCGGGGGTGTCGATTACTACGGCCATTCATGTGGCAAACACCATCATCAACAAATCGAGCAATGGAACAGAACAGAAATGACAATAATTTCGAGCAATGCATAAAATGTACCGTCTGCACGGTATATTGTCCGTTGGCTGCCGTCAATCCCAACTTTGCAGGCCCCAAGCAGGCCGGCCCCGACGGTGAGCGCTATCGGTTGAAGAATCCACTTTATTACGACGAGTCGCTCGACTATTGCCTGAACTGCAAGCGTTGCGAGGTGGCCTGCCCATCGAACGTGAGGATTGGCGACATCATCCAGCGTGCACGTATGAAATACAGCAAGAAACGTCCTTCGCTGCGCGACCGGATACTTGCCTGCACCGACATCATGGGACGGTTGAACACAACCTTTGCTCCCTTGGTGAACCGCATAGTGAAGCTCCATACCACGAAAGGAATGATGGAGGCATTGCTGGCCATCGACCACCGACGCACTTTCCCCACCTACAGTAACCACAAGTTCACCACATGGTTCAAGATGCGCACTTGGCAGCGCAGCTACAAGCACTATGTGACTTATTTCCACGGTTGCTACGTGAACTACAATTTCCCGCAACTGGGTAAGGACTTGGTGAGGATTCTCAACGCGCTTGGCTATGGCGTCCATCTGCTCGACGACGAGAAGTGTTGTGGCGTGGCTTTGATTGCCAATGGGTTGACGAGGCAGGCCCGCAAACAGGGCTTGGCGAACCTTTCGTCGATCCGCAAGGTCGTGGCCAAAGGCGAGCAGGTGGTCACCACCAGCTCCACCTGTACCTTCACCATGCGCGACGAATATCCGTCGGTGTTGGAACTCGACAATGCCGATGTGCGCGACAGCATTGTGATGGCCACCAAATTCATTTACGAATTGCTGGACGCCAATCAGGTGCGCATTGCCTTTCGCGACGACTTCCACAAGCGTGTGGCATACCACACCCCCTGCCACATGGAGAAACTGGGGTGGGCGGTCTATTCCACTTCCCTGCTCCGCATGATACCGGGGTTGGACTTGCTGATGCTTGAGTCGCAGTGTTGTGGCATCGCCGGCACCTACGGCTTCAAGAAGGAAAACTACGTGTATTCCCAAAAAATCGGTGAGGACCTTTTCAAACAGATAAAGAGTCTGCCCATTGATGCTGTCGCTACCGACTGCGAAACCTGCAAGTGGCAAATCGAGATGAGCACCGGAATCCCGGTGGAAAACCCTATCGGCATCCTGGCCGAAGCCATCGACTTCGAGAGGACAAGGAAACTCAACAAGGTAAAATCATAGGGGGATCCTACTTCAACCCCTCCCTGAAAGGATGGGCCTGCCCTTGAATGATGAACCAGTGACAATTTAAAACTATAAGAGCTATGAAAAAAATTATTCTGACACTTGCATGTTGCTGCATGAGCGGCATCGCCTCCTTTGCCGACTCGTTCGACTACGGCAAAATGGCATCCCATCCCCGTTTGGTCTTCACCCAGGGCATGGAGTCGTCGGTAAGGAAAACCATCGGTGAGTACAAGCCCATTCAGGCTGTCCACCAGCGTATCATGTCTTTTGCCGATGAGACATTGCGCGAACCGACCGTATTCTTCCAGAAGGAAGGAAAGCGCTTGCTTGGCGTGTCGCGCTTTGCCCTGAAGCGCATCACCCACCTGGCATACGCCTACCGCATGACCGGCGACGAGCGTTATGCCCGTCGTGCCTTGCAAGAGTTGAAGGCCGTAAGCCGGTTTGAAAGCTGGAATCCCAGCCATTTCCTCGACACGGGCGAAATGACCATGGCTGTGGCCATCGGCTACGACTGGCTGTTCGATTGGCTCACGCCCAAGGACAAGGAGGAAATGCTGAATGCAGTTGTCACAAAAGCCTTCGACGCATCCGACACATCGGACGCATGGTTCTATACGGGCAACAACAACTGGAACTCGGTGTGCAACGCCGGACTGGTTTTTGGAGCGCTCGCCTTCTTCGAGAACATCCCCGACCGTGCAAAAAGCATGATAGAGAAGTCCATCAAAAGCAACCTTCTGCCCATGCAACAGTATGCGCCCGACGGTGGCTACCCTGAAGGCTATACGTATTGGGGCTACGGCACCACTTTCCAAGTGATGCTCATCGAAGGACTTTTCACGGCGTTAGGTTCGGATGCTGGCTTGTCGGAAAGCCCAGGCTTCATGAAGACCGGACGATACATGCAATACATGACAGGGCCTTCGGGAATCAGCTTCAATTTCTCCGATTGTGGATCCGTGGAACAATGCAACACTGCCATGTTCTGGTTCTCCCGCAAGCTCAACGATCCTACCATGCTGTTTGTGGATTACGCAAAGGTGGATAGTCCGACAGTGGAGTTCGAGGAAGACCAACGCTTGTTGGTGATGTTGCCCATCCTGGCCTCACAGCAAGACTTGAGCAAGATTGCTCCTCCCACGTCGCCCTTCTGGTGTAGTCGTGGCACCACCCCCGTGTTCATCTATCGCGGTGGATGGGAAAGCAAGGACGACACGTATCTGGCCATCAAGGGCGGAACAGCCTCCGCGCCTCATGCCCACATGGATGCCGGCACGTTTGTGTTCGAGAAGTACGGTGTGCGCTGGGCCATGGATTTCGGCGCACAGAATTACTACTCGCTCGAAAGCAAGGGCGTGGATTTGTGGAATGGATCGCAGGACAGCCAGCGATGGGATGTGTTCCGCTACGGCAACAAATGCCACAACACACTTACCGTCAACGGACAACGCCACAACGTGAAGGGTTTTGGCGAAATCGTCAAGACCTACGAGACCAAGACCAAGCGGGGTGCTGAAATCGACCTCACCACCGTGTTCCAGGACTATCTTGCAAGTGCTGTCCGCACGGCCATGGTCGATTTGCAAGACAACCTCGTCATCACCGACAAGCTGCGCGGTGGCAAGGACGATGCCGTGGTTACTTGGACCATGGTGACACCCGCCGAGGCCAGGATTGTGAACGACAACACCATCGAACTCACCAAGGACGGCAAGAAGCTGTTGCTGAAAGTGAAAAGTCCGGCCAAGGTGGAAATGAAAATATGGACCACCCAGCCCGACCACGACTACGACTCGCCCAATCCCGGCACCCTGCGTGTGGGCTTCGAGGCAAAGGTGAAGGCGAATGCCAACGTCACACTGGTCACCACCCTGCATTAATGCCTACCCCTTACCTCTCTTTGGCCTACCTTTGAATGATGAACCAATGACAATTAAGAATTATAAGAAGCGGTTTAAATTTATTTGGAAATAAGTATTATGTAGATGTATAAATAATTGAATATCA
>JAUNNV010000092.1:3530-9628 GCA_030531335.1 Bacteroidales bacterium | reverse complement strand
CTTCTTTTTGTCCTTGTCTTTGTCGTCGCCTCCTTGGAAGAGTTTTTTGAATGTGTCGTTGTTGAGCGAATAGGAGAAAGAACCGCTATAACCTTGGAAACGTCCGAAACGTCCATACGACCACTCCGTGCGGTCGCCTACGACGACATTGCCCTTTTCGTCGTACTGATAGGCGTAGGTGGCAAACGAGGCATTCATATTGAAGGTATAGCTTTTCGTGAGCTTCAGGCGCAGGCTCATGCTCAAGTCGCTCCATGGTCGGGTCTTTGCCGCCGCGTTGTAGGAAATGTTGGCCGACAGCTGGTCTATCAAGCTGATTTTGCGGATGCCGGTCGTGTCCTTGTCGCTCTTTATCTTCATTTCCACATTGTTGTCGATGGAGAAGTTTATGTTTTCGGCAAGCCCACGCCCTGGCACACCGTAGGCCATCCCCTCGTAGGGAGAGTATTCCACCTGGCGTGCCTCGCCCTTCTCGTCGGTATAAACCAACGTCTTGTAGTAGCCGTAGCGGGCACTGCCGAAGTCGGGCGCATAGCTGAACGACACGGAAGGGGTGATGAGATGACGAATCATCTGTACCTTCTCGCCAAACATTTTCCATGGCTTGTAGAATCCATATAACTTGGTGTTCATCTGCAAGCTGAGGTTGTAGTTCCACACCCGGTTAAAGCCATTGATGGTGTCCTTGCGGATGGTGTGTGTGGAAGGGTCGTAAGACTGCTCGTAACGGTTCATGTACCAGCGCGACACATAGTTGACCGACGGAACCACGTTCAGGTAGTTGAACAAGGTGAAGGTGGCGCTTACAGGGATGGTGTGCTGGAAACCGTTCTTCCACTGTGTGAGCGGAGTGCTCATCAGCAGGTTTTCCTTGGTGCTGATGCTGTTGGTGACGTTTCCTGTATATTGCAGCGAGATTTTCTCGTACCAGCGTTCGGCTCCGGCCGCTTTCTTCCGTTTGAAGGGGTATAGGCGGTTCAGCGCGATGTTCAGGTCGGGCAACGTCATGCTGATGCTTGAGTCGCGGGTGTTCTGGGTAATGTTGAATGTCGATGACAGGTTGAGCCCGATTTCCTGAAAGGTCCTTGAATAGCTCACGCTTGAGGCCTTGGTGTTTTGCGAGAATTGCTGTGGATTGTACAGGCTGCTCAGGTTTCGCTGGTCGTAGCTGGAGGTGGCGAAATTGACGCTGGCGGAGAACGTGCTGTTGGGGTTGGCCTTGGCATCCTGCCGATGGCTCCACGATATCTTGAAATCCTTCGTTACGTTGTAGTCCTCCGGGATGTTTTTCTCTCCTGTCTTCGTAATGAGGTAGCTGGCATTGAACGAGCCGGAATACTTGTATCGCTTGTTGTAATTGGATGCGGCGGAGACTCCCCACGAGCCCTTTGTGAAGATTTCGCCCAGCACTTTCAAATCGACGTTGTCGTTGATGGCAAAGTAATATCCGCCATCGCGCAGGTAGAAGCCACGGTTCATCTCGTCGCCGTAAGTCGGCATGATGAATCCCGACGAATAGGACGAGCTGAAGGGGAAGAACCCGAAGGGGATGGCTATCGGAAGATGCACGTCCTCGACCACCAATGTGGCCGGGCCGAACACCACGTTCTTTTTCGCCCTCACCTTGGCCATCGACAGCGCAAGGTAGAAGTGCGGATGTTCGTGATTGTCGCAAGTGGTGTATCGGCCGCTACGCATGTAGATAATGTCGTCGGCGTCCTTCTTCGCGTTTTCGGATGTCACATACCCTTCGCCTTGCTGGGTGGTGATGCTGTGGATGAAACCTTTCTTCGACTTGAAGTTGTAGCTCATCACCTCCGATTCGTAGGGCGTTTCGCCTTCCTTGAAAACCGGGGTTCCCTGCAGCACACCGGTCGAGTCGGTCACGCCCACGGCATGGACCACACTGCTGTCGAGGTTCATGCTTATTTGTTCGGAGGTGAGTTCTATGTTTTGGTAGTTCACCTTGCTTTCTCCATACAGCCGGGCGAATCCTCCCGCGGTAAACACGATGGAGTCGTTGGCCTTGTACTTCACGGGGGCCTCGATGGGCGATTGCCTTTTGCCGACCGTGTCGTTGGGTATGCTGTCGGTGGCGATGGAGTCCGACGTGAGGGTGTCGGCAGGCACGCCCCGCCTTGCGCCGGGCGCGGTCGGGGCCTCCACCCTCGTAGGGTCCGCCCCTGCCCCTTTCCCACCTTTCTTAGGACGTTGTGCGTCAATGCCCACCGACAACAAGAGCATCAGTGCCACCACCACAAGGGGGAAAAGCCGATTTCGTTCCGACAACCTCATTTTTTTTGCGCGCAATCCTTTCAAGGGCGCAAAGGTAAACATTTCTTTTGTAATTACGCGTCCTTGGCGGCTTCTATTTTTTCACTATCGCCGTCTTGAAGGGCCTGCGGCCGAGAAAGCATTGACATTTTATATTTTCCGGCCCCGGCCGAACGAAAAAACCGAAGACCCGTGAAAATGTATGGGAGGTGTGGCATAATGTCGGGATTTTTAATTAATTTTGCCGCGTAAATTGATTCTACCTACATAACGATACGAAACGCCCATACAAAAAATGATTGCAGACAACATACTGGAAACAATAGGAAACACGCCGATGGTGAGGATAAACAAACTTTCTCCCAACCCCAAGGTGAACATCTACGCAAAGGTGGAGGGCTTCAACCCGACTGGCAGCATCAAGGACCGCATAGCCGTGGCCATGGTGGAGCAGGCGGAGCAAGACGGACTGCTGAGGCCTGGCAAGACCATCATCGAACCCACCTCCGGCAATACGGGCATTGGCTTGGCCATAGCGGGTATCGTGAAAGGTTATCCCGTGGAGATTGTGATGAGCAAGGCCGTGTCAATAGAACGGAGGAAAATCATCCGCTCGTATGGTGGCAAGGTCATCCTGACACCAGCCGAACAGGGAACGGACGGCGCCATACGCAAGGCTCACGAATTGGTGAGATTGAATCCTGGGAAGTATTACATGCCCGACCAATTCTCGAACGCCAGCAACTATATGGCGCATTACAAGAAGACCGCCATTGAAATCTGGCAGCAAACCGAGGGGAAAATAGACTATTTGGTGGGTGCCATCGGCACTTCGGGCACACTCATGGGGCTGACGCGTTTCCTGAAGGTGATGAATCCCGACATAAAGATAGTGTGTGCCCAACCCATTCGTGGACATTACATACAGGGTCTCAAGAACATGGAGGAAGCCATTGTCCCGGAAATCTACAACCCAAGCATCATCGACTCTCAGGAAATGATTGAGAGCGAAGAGGCCATTGAGACTGCCCGGCAGATCATAGCGAAAGAAGGGATCTTCGCCGGGATGAGCAGCGGCGCCGCCATGCTCGCCGCCATCCGTACGGCCCGGAAAATAGAGCGGGGAAACATTGTGGTGATATTCCCCGATCGCGCGGAGAAATATCTCAGCACAAATATGTTTGAAATGTTTAACGATTAGCAAATAATAACATAGATAGTAAATAGTAAAATGGTAAATAGTAAATAGTAGTGCTATGAGTGAATGGTTCGAAACGAAAGTAAGATACGAGAAGGTGAAGGAGGATGGCCTGCAGGCCAAGGTCGCGGAGTCGTATGTGGTCGATGCCTTGAGCTTCACAGAGGCGGAAAACCGCATCATTGAGGAAATGAGTTGCTACATCAGCGGCGAGTTTACCGTTGCCGACATCAGGCGTGCCAAATTCTCCGAATTGTTTTTCTCGACAGACGAGGCGGCCGACAAATGGTTCAAGTGCAAGTTGTCGTTCATCACTCTCGACGAGAAAAGCGGAAAGGAAAAGAAGACTTCCAGCCTGGTGCTTGTTCAGGCTGCTGACCTGCGGGATGCCGTGAAGAAGCTCGATGAGGGTATGCACACATCCATGATGGACTACGAGATAGCCACCGTCTCGGAAACAACCATCTTGGACGTATTCCCTTTCAAAGCCAAGGACGATGCAAAACCTGAAGCGTAACCTGCAAGCCGTCGCCCGGTCGTTGCCGGTAGGCGTGACACTTGTGGCGGTCTCGAAACACCACCCGGCCGAAGCCGTTCGAGAGGCTTACGATGCAGGTCAACGGGTGTTTGGCGAAAGCTATGCGTTGGAGCTGAAGGAAAAGCACGATGTGTTGCCTCGCGACATCGAGTGGCACTTCATCGGCCATCTGCAGACGAATAAAGTCAAGTATATCATCCCGTTTGTATCGCTTATCCATAGCATTGACTCCGTCAGGCTTCTCAATGAGGTGGACCGTCAGGCTGCCGTTCATGGCCGTGTGGTCGATTGCCTGCTGCAGGTGCATGTGGCACAAGAGGAAACGAAGTTTGGATTCACGCCAGAAGAATGTCTGTCTGTAGTGTCGGACATCGGCTTCCGACAGCTGGGAAACGTGCGAATCCGTGGTGTCATGGCCATGGCCTCGAACACCGACGACGAAAGCCAAATCTCGGAAGAGTTCCGACGTGTGAAAAAACTATTCGACACTCTACGCACGTCGGTGTGGAAGGGAAACGCCGCGTTCGACACGCTCTCCATGGGAATGTCGGCCGACTATGAGCTTGCTATCGGGATGGGCAGCAACATGGTACGGATTGGCAGCAGAATATTTGGGGAAAGAAATTATTTGCAGGAATGAAATATCCGTTGTATATTTGCACAGTTTTTTGATAATTGCGCAAACCGTCAAGGAAATGGAACAAACACTAATCGGATTATTAGAGAATAATGTCAAGAAGAATTGGGATTCCGATTCACTGTCCGACTATCAAGGGGAAACCCTGAAGGGCAAGCAAATTGCCACACAAATAGCCAAGATGCACATACTGTTTGAGGAAATGGGCATCAAGCGTGGCGACAAGGTAGCCCTTTGTGGCCGAAACACATCGAATTGGTGCGTTTGTTTTCTTTCGGCAATCACTTATGGCGCTGTGGCGGTGCCCATATTGCACGAGTTCAAGCCCGAACAAATCCACAACATTGTAAACCATTCCGACGCACGTCTGCTCTTTGCCGGCGACATCGTGTGGAAATCTCTTGATGGGAACCTGATGCCACAACTCGATGGCGTGATACAAATGAACGATTATTCCATCCCTTTTCTACGAAACGATGCACTTTCCAATTTCAGTTCCACAATCGAAGAGACTTTCAACAAGAAATATCCTAAGGGGTTCACCGTTGATGATGTGCGCTACACACCGGAAGCCGATGAAAACGATGTGGCCTTGATCAACTACACATCAGGCACCACCAGTTTCTCCAAAGGAGTGTTGTTGCCATATCGTGCCCTCATTTCAAACATCGTCTTCGGATTCGACAACCTTACACTCTACAAAAGCGACAACATCGTGAGCATGTTGCCATTGGCACACATGTATGGATTGCTCTACGAGTTCCTGTTCGAGTTCTGTTCTGGAGCTCATGTGTGGTTCTTGACCCGTGTGCCCAGCCCCAAAATCATTTTCCAGGCCTTCGCCGAACTCAAGCCGCGATTGATTGTGGCCGTACCACTCATCATTGAGAAAGTGATGAGAACGAAGATAATGCCACAATTGCAGACCCCTAAAATGAGGCTACTACTTCACTTGCCCGTTGTGGGCTATTTCGTAAGGAGAAAAATACGTTCAAAGATGATTGAGGCCTTTGGTGGAAAGTTCTTTGAAATCATCGTCGGAGGTGCCGGCTTCAACCCTGAGGTGGAGAAAATGTTGCACATGCTCCGTTTCCCCTACAGCGTGGGCTATGGCATGACGGAATGTGCTCCTCTTGTTTGCTACACAATTTGGAACAAATTCGTGCCTGGAAGTTGTGGACAAGCTGTTGACCGAATGAAGGTGCGTGTCCTTAGCCGGGACCCGGAACATGTGGTTGGCGAGATTATCGTCAAGGGAGACAACGTAATGCTCGGCTACTACAAGAATGAAGAGGCGACCCGACTGGCCATCGACGAACAGGGGTGGCTCCATACTGGCGACCTTGGCATTATAGACTCGCGTGGCAACCTGTTTATCAGAGGACGCTCGAAAAACATGATACTTGGCCCCTCAGGACAGAATATCTATCCCGAGGAACTGGAAGAAAAAC
>JAUNNV010000092.1:0-3520 GCA_030531335.1 Bacteroidales bacterium | reverse complement strand
TCCTCTCGTCGCAGAGAATATTGTCCTACAACAAAAAGACCTGAAGCTGAAGGCTTTGATCCATCCCGACATGGATGCAGCGAAGCAGCAAGGCCTCAGTGATGCCGACTTGGAAAAAATCATTGAGGAATATCGGATTGACATCAACAAGGACTTGCCGGCATATTCGCAAATCGCATCGGTCGCCATCCTTCCCGATGAATTTGAGAAGACACCCAAGCGCAGCATCAAGCGTTTCCTCTATCAGGACTCGCTTTGACACACCCTACAAGTAAACAACTCGTAATAATAATCTCATAATCATGAAAAAATCATTCATCGTGGTCGTGCTGGGGTTGACGGCACTCGCCTCTTCGGCACAGACCTTCAAGGAATGGCAGGATCCGCAGGTGAACGCCGTGAACCGTGCACCCATGCACACCAACTACTTCGCTTTCGAAAACGAACAAGCCGCCGCCAAGGGCGTCAAGGAACAGTCGGCCAACTTCATGACACTCAATGGCGTCTGGAAGTTCAATTGGGTTGCCAATGCCGATGCCCGTCCCACCGACTTCTGGAAGCTTGGTTTCAACGACAAGGCTTGGAACGACATGCCTGTGCCGGGCATCTGGGAACTCAACGGCTATGGCGACCCCCAATACGTAAACTGTCCTTATCCTTGGGAAAACCAGTTTAAGAACAATCCACCGTTTGTGCCGGTCGAGAACAACCATGTAGGCTCTTACCGAAAGACCATTGTCGTTCCTGCCTCATGGAACGGCAAGGATGTCATCGCTCACTTCGGATCTGTCACCTCGAACATGTATCTGTGGGTGAACGGCAAGTTTGTGGGCTATAGCGAGGACAGCAAGCTCGAAGCCGAATTCAATCTCACTCCTTATCTCAAGTTCGGGCAAGACAATCTCATCGCCTTCCAGGTGTTCCGTTGGTGCGACGGCACTTACTTGGAGTGCCAGGACTTCTGGCGCTATGCAGGTGTGGGGCGCGATTGCTATCTCTATGCCCGCGACAAGAAGCGCATCGACGACATCCGGATCACTCCCGACCTCGACAAGGACTACAAAAATGGCTCACTGCAAGTCAACCTCAGTCTTTCGACAAATGGAACGGTGGAACTTGTGTTGTTCGACGCACAAGGCAGGCAGGTGGCCACCGCCACAGCCAAGGGCGGCAAGAGCATTTCCGCGAAAATGGAAGTTGCAGCTCCACAAAAGTGGAGTGCCGAGTTGCCTTATCTTTACACCCTGCAGGCAAGCTTGCAAGGAGCCGAGGAAACCATCCGTCAGAAGGTAGGCTTCCGCAAGATAGAACTTGTAAAAGACCAGATTCTCATCAATGGCAAGGCCGTGCTTTTCAAGGGAGCCGACCGTCACGAACTCGATCCCGATGGTGGATACTACGTGTCGCGCGAACGCATGATTCAGGATGTGCAGGTCATGAAGCGCTTCAACATCAACGCCGTGCGTACCTGCCACTATCCCGACGACAATTTCTGGTACGAGCTGTGCGACCGGTATGGACTCTATGTGGTGGCCGAAGCCAACGTCGAGAGCCACGGCATGGGCTATGGCGAAAAGACACTGGCCAAGAACGAGTCCTACCGGCTGGCCCATCTGGAGCGCAACCAGCGCAACGTGCAACGTGGCTTCAACCACCCCAGCATCATCTTCTGGTCGCTTGGCAACGAGGCTGGGTTTGGCCCCAACTTTGTGGATTGCTACAAATGGGTGAAGGGCGAGGATCCCTCGCGTGCCACTCAGTATGAACGTGCCGAAGGAAACGAATACACCGACATACACTGCCCCATGTATGCCAACTACGACAACACAGAGCAGTATGGGCAAAGCACCGACAAGACCAAACCGATGATCATGTGTGAGTATGCACATGCCATGGGAAACTCCGAAGGTGGTTTTAAGGAGTATTGGGAACTCTTCCGCAAGTACCCCAACCTGCAGGGGGGCTTCATCTGGGATTTCGTGGACCAAAGCTGCCGTTGGACCGGCAAGAACGGCGTGGAGATTTATGCCTATGGGGGCGACTTCAACAAGTTCGACATCCACGACTACAACTTCAACGACAACGGCCTCATCAGCCCCGACCGTGTGCCCAATCCACACATGTACGAGGTGGGCTACTACTACCAGAACATCTGGGCCTCGGCCGCCGACCTGAAGAAGGGCGAGATCAACGTGTATAATGAGAATTTCTTCCGCGACCTCTCGGCTTACAGGCTCGAATGGCAGGTGCTCAAGGGGGGGAAGGCCATGCGTTCGGGCAGCATCGACAACCTCGACGTGGCTCCGCAGGCCACCAAGACCTATACGCTCCCCATTGGCGACGTGTGCCAATGTACGGAATGGTTGCTCAACGTGCAGTTCAAGCTGAAAAACCGCGACGGACTGCTCCCGGCCGGCTACACCGTGGCCAAGAAGCAATTCACACTCAATGAGTACAAAGCACCTTCCATGGACTTGCAGAACGTGGCTCCTGTCAACACCCAAGCTGTCATCCCCACCTTGGTGGACAACGACGTGCACTACTATATTGTCAAGGGCGAACAATTCACACTTGAGTTCAACCGTTCCACCGGATTTCTTGAGCGCTACGCCGTGAAGGGTACGGAATTCATCAAGGAAGGGGCGGCACTGACTCCAAACTTCTGGCGTGCGCCTACCGACAACGACTTTGGGGCAAAACTCCAGCAGAAGTACGCCGTCTGGAAGAATCCCGAGCTGAAACTCACCGACCTAAAAGCCCAACTCGTGAATGGACTCATTGAGGTCCGCGCTTCATACGACCTGCCGAAAGTAGAGGGCAAACTGCAGCTCAACTATCTCGTCAACAACATAGGCGAAATAAAGGTCACCCAGCAGCTCACGGCCGGCAACACCGAAAACGTTCCCAACCTGTTCCGTTTCGGCATGCAGGTCGCCATGCCTAAGAAGTTCGACAAGATTGAGTACTACGGACGCGGCCCGATAGAAAACTACATCGACCGCAACTCCGCAACCGATCTCGGCCTGTGGCGCCAGACCGTCGATGAACAGTTCTACAGCTACATCCGTCCGCAAGAGACCGGCACCAAGACCGACATTCGCTGGTGGAAGCAAACCAACACGGCTGGCACCGGCCTGAAGGTGGTGGCCGAAGCTCCGTTCTCGGCATCGGCGCTCCACTACACCATCGGGAGCTTGGACGAAGGGTGGGCGAAACACAACATGCACTCGCCCGAAGTGCCACAAGCCGACCTTACCAACCTCTGTATCGACAAGGTGCAGATGGGATTGGGGTGCATCAACAGTTGGGGCGCCATTCCTCGCAAGGAGTACATGCTGCCCTACGCCGACTACAGTTTCACGTTCATCCTGTCGCCCGTCGAGCATGTCCTGCCCATCGAATAGCAACGACGCGCCGGGAGCCAACGAGTGGCGAGCCCACCTCGCTTGGCTATCCGGCACGTGACTTCGTGGCAACGCCATGGGGGGGGCTTCCAACGAGAGGCCGGTAAAAAAAAAAT